>CAZCTU010000196.1:0-3819 GCA_964501495.1 uncultured Ramlibacter sp. | reverse complement strand
CTCATGGGTCAGGCCGAACTCGGCGATCAGGCGCTGCACGCCCTGGGCCTCTTCCAGCGGGTTGAGGTCCTCGCGCTGGATGTTCTCGATCAGCGCCATCGCGGCGGCGGCCTCGTCGGCCACCTCGCGCACCAGCACCGGCACGCTCTCGAGGCCGGCCAGGCGGGCAGCGCGCGAGCGGCGCTCGCCGGCGATGATTTCGTACTTGCCGGCGTTGGGGCCGCTGGCGAGCTTGCGCACGAGAATGGGCTGCATGATGCCCTGGGCCTTGATGCTCTCGGCCAGCTCATAGAGCGCGCCCTCGTCCATGCGGGTGCGGGGCTGGTACTGGCCGGGGACCATGTCATCGAGGCGCAGCGAGGCGGGCTGGCCGGGGTTAGCGGCGGCGGGCGCGTCGGCCGTGGCCTCCACTTTCGGTCCGAGCAGGGCTTCGAGGCCGCGGCCCAGGCCCTTGGGTTTCTTGGTCACCATGGTTGTCTTGACTTCTGTGGGAGTAATGCGGAATGCGTGTCGTGTCGGGGTCGTCTCGGGGTCGTCTCGGGGTCTCTCGGGCCTCAGGACCTGGACGCATCGGCGGGCGCCATGCCCTGGACCATCAGCGTCTCGAGGAGCGCATGGCCTTCGGCCCAGTCACCCAGACCGGAGTCGGCGTTGATGTGGCCCGCTTCACCGAGGTCGTGGAAGCGCGCGCCCCAGTCGGCGGCGAGGCCCTGCGCCCGCTCGAAGCGGCAGTAGGGGTCGTTGCGGCTGCCGACCAGCTGGGCGGGAAAGGGCAGGCGCTGGCGGACGATGGGCGACCAGCTGTGAAGCTGCGCCTGCAGCTCGGGCCGCTCGGCATCGCCCGGCGCGACGAGGAAGGCGCCGCGCACCCGGTCCGTGTGGCGGGAGTGGGCGGCCCAGGCGGCCACCAGCAGGCAGCCGAGGCTGTGCGCCACCAGCACCACGCCTTCAGGCCGCGCGAGCACTTCTTCCTCCAGGCGCATGGACCAGTCGCCCCTCAGGGGTCGCATCCAGTCGTGCTGCTCCACACGCGCGTAGCCGTGCAGGGCCTCCCAGCGGCTTTGCCAGTGGGCGGGCCCGCTGCTTTGCCAGCCGGGCAGGACGAGGACGTGGTCCGCGCGCATGCGAGTGTCGGGGCGACGCGCGCTCAGAGGGCGCGGGTGCGCTCCACCATCTCCTTGGCGAACTCGACATAGGCCTGGCTGCCGCGCGCCGAGCCATCGAACACCACGCCGGGCAGGCCGTAGCTGGGCGCCTCGGCCAGGCGCACATTGCGCGGGATGACGGTGTTGAACACCTTGTCGCCGAAGTGGGCCTTGAGCTGCTCGCTCACCTGCTGCTGCAGGGTGATGCGCGGATCGAACATCACCCGCAACAAGCCGATGACTTCCAGCTTCGGGTTGAGGTTGGCATGCACCTGCTTGATGGTGTTGACCAGGTCCGACAGGCCCTCGAGCGCGAAGTACTCGCACTGCATCGGCACGATCACCCCGTGGGCGGCGCACAGGCCGTTGAGGGTGAGCATGGAAAGCGAAGGCGGGCAGTCGACCAGCACCAGGTCGTACTCGGCATCGACCACCGCCAGGGCCTCGGCCAGCCGGCGCTCGCGCCGCTCCAGGTCGACCAGCTCGACCTCGGCGCCGGCCAGGTCGCGGTTGGCGCCCAGCACGTCGTAGCCGCAGGCCTCGGCCTTGACCCGGGCCTCGGCCACGGTGGCCTCGCCCAGCAGAACTTCATAGACGCTGGCCGCGAGCTCGCGCTTGTCCACGCCCGAGCCCATGGTGGCGTTCCCCTGCGGATCCAGGTCGACCAGCAGCACCCGCTGGCCGACCTTGGCCAGGCCGGCGGCCAGGTTGACGGTGGTGGTGGTCTTGCCCACCCCGCCCTTCTGGTTGGCAACGCAGAAAATCTTGGCCATGGGATCCTTTGTGGGGGTGCGTGTTTGAAAAGAAGTATTTGCTTACTTGCCGCCAGGTCCAGCGCTCAGCGGGCGATCGCCAGACGCAGGCCGAAGCCCAGCAGGCACAGGCCCGCCAGCTTCTCCAGCCACCGGGCCAGCGCCGGCTGCGCGCGCAGGCGCTCGGCCAGGAAGTGCGTGAGCAGGACCACGACCAGGCCGTAGCCGAAGGTCAGGGCCGCGATGGTCGCGGCCATCACCCCGAAGGTGAGCAGGCCCTGGTGCCGGGCCGGGTCGACGAAGAGCGGGAAGAAGGCCATGTAGAACACGATGGCCTTCGGATTGAGCAGGGTGATCAGGCCGGCCTGGCGGAAGTAGTGGCGAGGCTGGATGTTCAGCACCGGCTTGTCGCCGGGCTTCGCGGTGAGCATCCGGAACCCCAGCCAGGCCAGGTAGGCGGCGCCGGCCCACTGCACCGCCTGGAAGGCGGGCGGCCAGGCGGCGAGCAAGGCGGCCACACCGGCCACCGCCGCCCACAGCAGCACCTGGTCGCCGGCGATCACGCCCAAAGTGGCGGCCAGCCCGGCGGGGATGCCGCCCTTGCTGGTGGAAGTAATCAGGGCCAGGTTGCCCGGGCCGGGAATGGCCAGGAAGAGGATGATCGCGGCGACGAAAGCGCCGTAGTCTGCAATGCCGAACATGGGTGCCCGAGTTTACGGGACGGCCGGACCCTTCTTCAGCCAGACCAGGCAGCGATCCGCGTCCAGCCCCGGCACCTGCAGCGGTTCCACGTGAAACACCGACACATCGGCCGGCAGCGCGGCGATCTCGTCCGCCGGGTCCTTGCCCTTCATCGCCATCCACACGCCCTCCCCCGCCAGCGCCTGGCCGGACCAGGTGACGAAGTCCACCAGCGAGGAAAAGGCGCGGGAGCAGACCAGGTCGTACGGCCCGGCCAGCCGCTCGACCCGCTCATGCAGGCCGCGCAGGTTCGGCAACTTGAGCTGGACCGCCACCTGCTGGATGAAGGCCGCCTTCTTGGCCACCGTGTCCACGCAGTCGACCGCCAGTTCCGGGCAGCAGATGGCCAGGACCACCCCGGGCAGCCCGGCGCCGGAGCCGACGTCGAGGACCCGATGGCGGGGGAGCGCCCCATCCGGAGCGGGGGTCGCATCACCGGCCGCCACGCGTCCCCTCTCGGACCCGACACCCAGCCCGAGCTGCCGGCGCAGCGGCGCCACCACCGCCAGGCTGTCCATCAGGTGGTGGCTGAACATTTCCTCGGGGGTCCGCAGGGCGGTGAGGTTGTAGACCTTGTTCCATTTCTGGATCAGGCCCAGGTAGTCCAGCAGCAGGGCTTTCTGCCCGGCGCCCAGGTCCAGGCCCAGCCGGGCCAGCCCCTCTTCCAGGGCCCGGCCCATGTTCCACGTGGAACCGGCCGCCACGGACGGCACCTCTTTCCTGGCCCCAATCATCCGGTCACCTCGGTTTCGGCCGCCTGGCCCTCAAAGCCCCGGAAGCGGTTCTTCTTGAGGTGGACCAGCAGCAGGGAAATGGCGGCCGGGGTCACCCCGGAGATCCGGGAGGCCTGACCCAGGGTCTCGGGCCGCTGCTTGCTCAGCTTCTGCCGGACCTCGATGCCCAGGGCGGTGATCTGCATGTAATCCAGTTCGTCCGGGAGACGGAGGCCCTCGTAGTGGGCGGCCCGCTGGACCTCGTCCTTCTGCCGCTCGATGTAGCCGGCGTACTTGGCGCCGATCTCGATCTGCTCGACCACCGGCTCGTACAGCTCGCCCAGCGTTTCACGTGAAACCGCCGGGCTCCGGTACTTGGCGCCGTCCATGCCGACCAGGGTTTCGTAGCCCACGCCGGGCCGGCGCAGCAGATCGCCCAGGTTGTATTCGTGCTCGATCGCCTTGCCC
>CAZCTU010000195.1:0-3835 GCA_964501495.1 uncultured Ramlibacter sp. | reverse complement strand
GTGCACGCACTTGCGCAGGATGGCCTCGGCCTCGCGGCCTTCGGGCGTGTCCTGGAATTCGGGGGCGAGGCGTGTTTGCATGCGAGGTCGAGGGCGTTGTGCGTGCGGGGCGGGCGAAGACGTGGGGCTCAGAGCCCGGGGTAGAGGCGGCCCGGGTTGAGGATGCCGGCCGGGTCAAATTCGCGCTTGAGATCGTGGTGAATGCGGTCCAGGGGCGCGGCCAAGGGCGCCATGCGCCCGCTGCGTTGCAGAGCGCCTTCGTCGCCGGCGATGAAGAGGGTGGCGTGGCCGCCGGCGGCGCGGGCCGCTTCGCGCAGGCGCTCGGCCTCCGCAGGCCGCGCGCGCACCCAGCGCTGGCCGCCGTGCCACTCCACATAAGGCGTGTCGGGCAGGTCCAGTACCGGCGCAGTCTGCGGCACCGACAGGCGCCACAGGTCGCGGTCGCCGCGCTCGGTGAACCAGGGCAGCTGCAGGTCGCGTGAGGCGGACCAGTCGGAGGCCACGTCGCCCTGGCGCTCGCCGCCCAGGCGCTGGCAGGCCGCTTCCACCGCGGCGACAGCGCCGCGCAGGCGCAGGAAGAGGGTGGGCACGCCCGGGTCCTCGACCCAGGCGCTGGCGTTCAGCGGCAGGCTCTGCCCGCCCCATTCGTTCAGGCGGCGCAGCGCCTCGTCCTGGCGCATCTCGAAACGCAGCGTGGCCTCGGCGGGCGCGATCGGCAGCACCTTGAGGCTCACTTCGGCGAGGAGGCCCAGCGTGCCCATGGCCCCGGCCATGAGGCGCGACACGTCGTAGCCGGCCACGTTCTTCATCACCTGGCCGCCGAACACCAGCAGCTGGCCGCGGCCGTTGACGATGCGCGCGCCCAGCACGTAGTCACGCACCGAGCCGACGCTGGCGCGGGCCGGGCCCGAGAGGCCGGCGGCGACCATGCCGCCCACCGTGGCACCGCCGCCAAAATGCGGCGGCTCGAATGGCAGGCACTGGCCCTGGGCCGCGAGCAGCGCCTCCAGCTGCGCCAGCGGGGTGCCGGCGCGCACGGTGACGACCAGCTCGCTGGGCTCGTAGCTCACGACGCCGGTAAGGCCAGCGGTGGACAGCGGCTCGCCTTCCTGCGTCGGCTCGCCGTAGAAATCCTTGCTGCCGCCCCCGCGGATGCGGAGTGCCTGGCCGCGGGCGGCGGCCTCGCGGATGCGGTCCATCAGGGACGCGAGCGCGAGTTCGGCCTGTTGGGCCTGTTCGGCCTGCGGAGTCGGGGAAGCGGAAGACATGCGCCGATGTTATGCGCCCGCGCCGGCCCCGCCTGCTGCGGCGCGGGAATGCCCCGGCGCGGCGACGAAGTTCACCGGCAGGCCCGGCACCGCCACGCGCGTCTGCAGGACATGGCCCGAGAGCGGGCAGGCCGCGAGTTCGGCCGCCGGGCGGCCCTGGCGGGCGGTGGTGAGATAGAGCGTGCGCCCGTCCTCGCCGCCGAAGCAGGGCATGGTGGGACAGCGCACCGGCAGGGGCCAGTCGCCTGCGACAGAGCCATCGGGCGCGAGGCGCAGCAGGCGGCCGCCTTCGAACATCGACACCCAGTAATGCCCCTCGACGTCGACCGCGGCGCCGTCGGGCCGGCCGCCGTAGGTGGCGGCGTCCTGCGCCGGGTCGCCGCTGGGCGTCCAGCCGGCGGGCTTGGGCGGGAAGCGCCGGAACTCGCGCGGGGCGCGGATCGCGCCGCTGGCCGGGTCGCGCTCCCAGGCACGAATCACGTGGCCGGGCGTGTCGGACCAGTACAGCGTGCGCCCGTCGGGGGAGAAGGCGAGGCCGTTGCCGGTGGTGGCGCCGCCGGCCATGCGGGTGAGACGGCCGGCAGGGGCAAGACCCGTCCGCGGGCTTGCGGCGGCCAGGGGGACCGGGGCCGCGGATGCCTCCGGGCCGGGCCCGGGCATGGCCTGCGGGTCGAAGCAATAGAGCGCCGCCTCGGCCTTGTCGCGCGGCTCGTAGATCGTCCCGACCCACAGCCGCCCTTCGGCATCGGCGCGGCCGTCGTTGAAGCGGGTGGTGGCCGGGTCGTAGGGCGCGGGCGCCAGCAGCTCGAGCGCGCCGCCCCAGGCCCGGGCGAGGAACAGGCCCTCGCGCAGGGCGATCAGCAGCCCGCCGCCCCGCAGCGGTGCGATGCAGCCGGGCTCGGACGGCAGGGCCCAGCGCTCCTGCACGCCGCCGTCGGCATGGGCACGGCGCAGCGCACGGCCGGGGATGTCGACCCAGTAGAGCGTGCGCTCTTCAGGGTGCCAGAAGGGCGACTCGCCCAGGGCGTCGGGCGCGTCGGTGAGCGCGGTCCAGGTCAGTGATTTCATGCGGGTTGTGGCATTGTGCACAGGCGCGAATGCAGGCCGCTTCCTAGCATGGGGGCTCGCGCCCTGTCGACGGATGAACGGACGATCACCATGGCCCCTCCTCCCGCACACGACCCCGGCTCAGCCCCGGTCCCTGCCGGCGAACCCGACCCCGACCTGCTCCGCGCCGAGGCCGCCCGCTACGCGCTGCTGCGGCGGCTCTCGCCGGTGCTGCGCCACGAGGCGGCCGCGCCCCTGCAGCCGATCGCGATGGCGGCCAGCGTGCTCGAAAAGCGCCTGGCCTCGCCCTCGCCCGAGATCGCCCCCTTGCGTGACAGCGTGCAGCGCCTGGTGAGCTACGCGCGCAAGGCGGCCCAGGGCGGGCTCGACCTCGTCGCCTGGCTCGGCGCGGACCACAAGCCCGGCACGGGGTCGTCTGCCGCCACCGCCCGCCGGCCCCTGGGCGAACTGGTCGATGAGGCGATCGGGCTGCTGGCCACGCCCCTGGGCTTCGAAGGCTTCGAGCTGGAGGCGCGGCTGGCGCCGGCGGAGGCGGCGCGGGAAGTGCCGGCCCTGCCACTGCGCCTGCTGCTGCCGGCCCAGCTCCTATGGCTCAGCGACCAACCCGGACCGCCCGGCCGGCTGGTGCTGGGTGCCAGCGAGGTTGCCGGCGCAGCGGTCCTGCGCGCGACGCGCCTGCCGGGCGATGACGGAAATGAAAAAGCCGACTCGCTTCGCGAGCCGGCTTATCGGCGACTGGGCCTGGCCGAGTTGCATGTCCTGGCCCGCAGCGAGGGGCTGGACCTGCGGCAGGAGGACGGGCCGCCGCTGTCGCTGGTGCTCGCCCTGCCTGCCTAGGCCACCACGTTCAGCGGTGGTAGGCGGTTTCGCCGTGGCTGGAGATGTCCAGGCCTTCGCGCTCTTCCTCTTCGGAGACCCGCAGGCCGATGACGAGGTCGACGACCTTGTAGGCCACGAAGGCGACGATGGCAGACCAGACCACGGTGGTCAGAACGCCCTGGGCCTGGACCCAGACCTGGGCCGCGATGCCGGGGAAGTCGGCCGCGTCGCCGCACTTGTTGGTCACGTAGTTGCAGATGCCGGTGCCGCCGAGCGAGGGCGAGGCGAACACGCCGGTCAGCAGCGCGCCGACGATGCCGCCCACGCCGTGCACGCCGAACACGTCGAGCGAGTCGTCGGCGCCCAGCAGGCGCTTGAGACCCCCCACGCCCCACAGGCACACCAGGCCGGAGATGAGGCCGATCACGATCGCGCCCATCGGGCCGACGAAGCCGCAGGCCGGGGTGATGGCCACCAGGCCGGCGACGGCGCCGGAGGCGGCGCCCAGCATCGAGGCCTTGCCCTTGGTCAGCGCCTCACCGGCGATCCAGGACAGGGTGGCGGCGGCGGTGGCCACCAGGGTGTTGACGAAGGCCAGGGCGGCAACGCCGTTGGCTTCCAGGTTGGAGCCGGCGTTGAAGCCGAACCAGCCCACCCACAGCAGCGAGGCACCGACCATG
>CAZCTU010000194.1:3408-3873 GCA_964501495.1 uncultured Ramlibacter sp. | reverse complement strand
GCAGCGGCACCTTCCGCACCGCCGACGTGGTGGGCCTGGACACCATGGCCCACGTGATCAAGACGCTGCAGGACAACTTCAGCGAGGCCACCGACCCCTTCTACTCGAGCTTCGCCACGCCCAAGGCGCTGCAGATGCTGCTCGAAAAGGGCCACCTGGGCCAGAAGACCAAGGCCGGCTTCTACAAGAAGGCCGGCCGCGACGTGCTGCGCTTCGACGCGGCCCAAGGCGACTACGTTCCTGCTGGCCAGAAGTGCGACGAGGTCTACGCCCGCATGCTCAAGAAGCCTGCCGCCGAACGCCTGGCCCTGCTTCGCAAGGCCGAGGGCCCGCAGGGCCGATTTCTCTGGGCGCTGCTTCGCAACAACTTCCACTACGCCGCGGTGCACCTGGGGTCGATCGCCGACACCGCCCGCGACCTGGACATGGCGCTGCGCTGGGGCTTCGGCATGAAGCAGGGCCCCT
>CAZCTU010000194.1:0-3391 GCA_964501495.1 uncultured Ramlibacter sp. | reverse complement strand
GGTGTTCGAAGGCCCGGTGGCCGAGGCCGGTGGCGCGCACACGCCGCAGGGCTCCTTCAACCCCACCACCGGCCGCTTCGAAGCGCCGCGCCGCCTGCCGGTGCACGAGCGCCAGCTGTTCCCGGAGGCGGTCCTGGGCAGCCAGGCCCAAGGCTTCGAGACCGCGGGCCGCACGCTGCATGAGGACAAGGGCATCCGCCTGTGGACGCTGGACGAGGAGGTGCTGATCGTCTCGCTCAAGACCAAGATGCACGTCATCAGCCCCGAGGTGGCCGAGGGCCTGCAGAAGGCGGTGACGCTCGCCGAGCAGCAGTTCAAGGCCATGGTGGTGTGGTCGGGTGACGAGCCCTTCTCCGCCGGCGCCGACCTGGAGTCCATGCTGCCCGCCTTCATGGCGGTGGGCGTGGCCGCGATCGAGGACGCCGAAGGCTTCCTGCAGCAGACCATGCTGCGCATTCGCTATGCCGGCGTGCCGGTGGTCAGCGCCATCCGCGGCCTGGCCCTGGGCGGCGGCTGCGAGCTCGCCATCCACTCCGCGCGCCGCGTCGCCGCGATGGAAAGCTACATCGGCCTGGTCGAGGTCGGCGTGGGCCTGGTCCCGGGTGCCGGCGGCCTGACCTATATCGCCCGCCGCGCCGCCGAGAACATGGCGCTGTCGGCGCACAAGGACATCACGCCTTTCCTCACCGAGGGCTTTGCCGCGGCCGCCATGGCCAAGGTGGGCACCAGCGCGATCGAGTCGCGCCAGCTTGGCTACCTGCTGGACTCGGACCTCATCGTCCCCAACAAGGACGAACTGCTCTGGGTGGCCCTGCGCGAGGCCAAGGCGATGGCCGAGACCGGCTGGCGCGCGCCGCACCGCCGGCCCTTCCCGGTGGGCGGCCGCTCGGTCAAGGCCACTATCCAGGGCCAGCTGGTGAACATGCGCGATGGCGGCTTCATCAGCGCGCACGACTTCCGTATCGCCAGTCACATCGCCCATGTTCTGACCGGCGGCGACGTCGACGCCGGCACCCTGGTCACCGAGGAATACCTCATGACCCTGGAGCGCCAGGCCTTCTGCGCCCTGGTCGCCCACCCGAAGACACAGGAACGCATCCTGGGGCTGCTGTCCACCGGCAAACCCCTGCGTAATTGAAGGAGTCCGACATGAGCAAACAAATCCAGGACGCCTACATCGTCGCCGCCACCCGCACGCCCATCGGCCGTTCGCACCGCGGGTACTTCCGAAACACCCGGCCCGACGACCTGCTGGCCCACACCCTGCGCGCCGCCCTGGCCCAGGTGCCGAGCCTGGACCCGGCGGCCATCGAAGACATCGTCTGCGGCTGCGCCATCCCCGAGGCGCAGCAGGGCCTGAACGTAGCCCGCGTGGCCGCGGTGCTGGCCGGCCTGCCGAAGTCGGTGGGCGGCGTGGCCGTCAACCGCTTCTGCGCCTCGGGCCTGTCGGCGGTGCAGATGGCGGCCGACCGTATCCGCGTCGGCGAGGCCGAGGTGATGATCGCCGCCGGCGTGGAGAGCATGAGCATGGTGCCGATGATGGGCAACTCGCCCTCCTTGTCGCCCAGCGTGTTCACGAACCCCGACGACATCGAGTCCTACGGCATCGCCTACGGCATGGGGCTCACCGCCGAGAAGGTGGCGCAGCAGTGGAAGGTCTCGCGCGAGGCGCAGGACCAGTTCGCCTACCAGTCCCATATGCGCGCCCTGGCTGCGATGAAGGCGGGCGAATTCAGCGGCGAGATCACCCCGGTGACCGTCGAGGAGCGCAGCGTGGACCTGGGCTCGGCCAAGGTCACGGTCACCTCCCGCACGGTGAACCTGGACGAGGGCGCCCGCCCCGACACCACGCCCGAGGGCCTGGCCAAGCTCAAGACCGTGTTCGCCGCGCGCGGCAGCGTCACCGCAGGCAACAGCTCGCAGACCTCGGACGGCGCCGGCGCCCTGATCCTGGCCAGCGAGTCCGCGGTCAAGCGCTTCGGCCTCACGCCCCTGGCCCGCTTCGTGGGCTACGCCAGCCGCGGCGTGCCGCCGCACATCATGGGCATCGGCCCGGTCGAGGCCATTCCCGCTGCCCTCAAGGCCGCCGGCCTCAAGCAGGACGCGCTGGACTGGATCGAGCTCAATGAAGCCTTCGCCGCCCAGTCGCTGGCGGTGATGAACACCCTGGGCCTGGACCCGGCCAAGGTCAACCCCATGGGCGGCGCCATCGCCCTGGGTCACCCGCTGGGCGCCACCGGCGCGATCCGTTCCGCCACCGTGGTCCATGCGCTGCGCCGCAAGAACCTCAAGTACGGCATGGTGACCATGTGCGTGGGCATGGGGCAGGGCGCCGCCGGCATCTTCGAGCGCGTCTGAGCCTGCGCGGGGCAGGGGCTCTCCCTGTCCCCGCTATCCTCGCGAACCATCCGACCACGAATCACCAGGAGACTCCCGTGAGCGACATCCTCGTCCACACCGAAGCCGGTGTCTGCACCGTCACCTTCAACCGCCCCGAGCGCAAGAACTCCATCACCGCCGCGATGTACGACGCGCTGGACCAGGCCCTGGTCGCTGCGCAGAAGGACCCCGCGGTGCGGGTGGTGGTGCTTCAGGGCAGTGAGACCATCTTTTCCGCCGGCAACGACATCAGCGACTTCCTCGAGAACAAGCCCGGTGGCGAGGGCGCGCCGGTGTTCCGCTTCCTGCACACCCTGGCGGCCTTCCCCAAGCCGCTGCTGGCGGCCGTCTGCGGCCCCGCCGTGGGCATCGGCACCACCATGCTGCTGCACTGCGACCTGGTCTACGCCGGTGACAACGCCGCCTTCTCCATGCCTTTCGTGAACCTGGGCCTGTGCCCCGAGGCGGGCTCCAGCCTCCTGGCGACCCGGCTCCTGGGCTACCAGCGCGCGGCCGAGGCCCTGCTCCTGGGCGAGCCCTTCATGGCCGAGGCGGCGCTGGAGGTGGGCCTGGTGAACCGGGTCGTGCCCCCGTCAGAGGCGAACGCCCTGGCCCAGGCCCAGGCGCGCAAGCTGGCCGCCAAGCCCCTGGCCTCGCTGATCGAGACAAAGCGGCTGATGAAGGCCGGCACGCAGGCCGAGGTGGTGGCGCGCATCCGCGAGGAGGGCGAGAGCTTCCGCCGCATGCTGGGCGAGCCGGCCGCGCGCGAGGCCTTCACCGCCTTCATGGAAAAGCGCAAGCCCGACTTTTCGAAGCTCTGAGCCGAGAGGTCGAGGGTCCCCGGGAGGGGTGCCCCATGAGCTCCCGGGCCGGCGGTCCGGCAGGCTGGTGGGTCAGTCGGCGCGCCGGGACTGCTCGCGCTCGCGCCGCCGCTGCGCGAACAGCTGCCAGGCGGTGAGGAACATCGCGGCGATCACCGGCCCGATGACGAAGCCGTTGATGCCGAACACCG
>CAZCTU010000193.1:2062-3879 GCA_964501495.1 uncultured Ramlibacter sp. | reverse complement strand
ACCCGGTCAAGGCCCTGGCCCACATCACCGGCGGCGGCCTGCTGGAGAACATCCCGCGCGTGCTGCCTGAAGGCATGGCCGCCCACCTGGTCAAGGGCAGTTGGCCCCAGACCGAGCTGTTTGCCTGGCTGCAGAAGACCGCCGCCATCTCCGACCACGAGATGAACCGCACCTTCAACAACGGCATCGGCATGGTGGTGGTGGTCGCCGCCGCCGAGGCTGCGGCCACCGCCGCCACCCTGCGCGCGCAGGGCCAGACGGTGTACGAGATCGGCCGCATCACCGAGCGCGGCACTGGCGCGCCGGTCGAAGTCCGCTGAGCGGCTCGCAGCCCGTGGACCGGGTCACCACCCTGATGACGCTGGCCGCACCCGGATCCCCCCTCGCCTGCCCCTCGGGCCGCACGCCCCAAAAGCGGCCGACCCGCTGCGCATGACCGCCGCCGACCGCATCCGCCACCCGGGCCTCGCCGGCCGCGTCATGTCGGCCGAGGCGGCCGCCGCCCTCATCCCGCCCGGGGCCCATGTGGGCATGAGCGGCTTCACCGCCGCCGGCTACCCCAAGGCGGTGCCCCAGGCCCTCGCCGCCCGCCTCGCCGGCCTGCACGCCCAGGGCCAGAAGGACGCCCGCATCAGCCTGTGGACCGGCGCCTCCACCGCGCCCGAGCTCGACGGCGCCCTGGCCCAGGCCGAGGGCATCGAACTGCGCCTGCCCTATCAGTCCGACCCGACCAGCCGCCGGCTGATCAACGAGGGCAAGATGCTCTACACGGACATCCACCTCTCGCACGTGCCGCAGATGGCCCGCTACGGCTTCCTGGGGCCGCTCGATTGGGCGGTGATCGAGGTGGTGGGCATCCGCGAGGACGGCAGCCTCATTCCCTCCACCTCCATCGGCAACAACAAGACCTGGCTGGACATCGCACGGCATGTGATCCTGGAGGTGAACCTGGCGCAGGACCCCGCCATCGAGGGCCTGCACGACATCCAGGCCGGCAGCGACCTGCCGCCGCACCGCCAGCCCATCCCCCTCACCCACCCGGCCGACCGCATCGGCGAGCCCTACCTGCGCTGCGACCCGGCCAAGGTGGCGGCGGTGGTGGTGACGGACACGCCCGACCGGCACGGCGAGTTCGACCCGCCCAACGCCGCCTCGCGCGCGATCGCCGGCCACCTGGTGGAGTTTCTGTCACACGAAGTGAAGGCGGGCCGGCTGCCCGCGAACCTGCTGCCCCTGCAGTCCGGCGTGGGCAACACCGCCAATGCGGTCCTGGCCGAACTGGCGCGAGCCCCCTTCGAGGGCCTCACCGCCTACACCGAGGTGCTGCAGGACGGCATGCTGGACCTGATCGACGCCGGCAAGATGACGTTCGCCTCCTCGGCAGCGCTGGCGCTGAGTGCGCCACGCGCCCGGGCCTTCCATGAGCGGCTGGACTTCTACCGGGGCAAGGTGCTGCTGCGCCCGCAGGGCATCAGCAACCACCCGGAGATCATCCGCCGCCTGGGCGTGGTCTCGATGAACGCGATGATCGAAGCGGACATCTACGGCAACGTGAACTCCACCCACGTCATGGGCACGCGCATCATGAACGGCATCGGCGGCTCGGGCGACTTCGCCCGCAACGCCTTCCTCTCGATCTTCATGTCGCCCTCGACCGCCAAGGACGGCGCCATCTCCTGCATCGTCCCCATGGTCTCCCACCATGACCACACCGAGCACGACGTGCAGGTGCTGGTGACCGAGCAGGGCCTGGCCGACCTGCGGGGACTGGCGCCGACCCAGCGCGCCGAGCGGGTGATCGAGCGCTGCGCCCACCC
>CAZCTU010000193.1:0-1962 GCA_964501495.1 uncultured Ramlibacter sp. | reverse complement strand
CCCCGGTCGGCGTGCACCAGGCCGCGGTCCCGGTACTCGGGCCAGGCCTCGGGCAGCAGGGCCACCAGCCGCTCCTGCACCGCCAGCAGGCGCTCGTTGTCCTGCTCGCTGCGGTGGATCTCCTTCAGGTTGCGCAGCATGCGGGCCAGGATGTCCCGCGGCGGCGCCGACTGCAGGTACAGGCCCAGCGGCACGTCGAACTCGCCGGTGAGGCCCGAGCGGCGCTTGTAGGGCTCGAGCCGCTCCGACAACTCCTCGGCCGAGAGCGACTGCCCGGTGAAGGGGTCCATCACCACCTGGCCCTTGGGCAACTGCACCTTGACCATGAAGTGGCCCGGGAAGCACACCCCGCGGGCCTTGAGCCCCAGGCCCTGGGCCAGCTCCAGCCAGAGCACCGCCAGCGAGATCTGGATGCCCCGGCGGGTGCGCAGCACCGCGTGGACATAGCTGTTGTCGGGGTCGGAGAAGTCGTTGAAATTGCCGCCGAAGCCCAGGTCGTTGAAGAAGAACTGGTTGAGCGTGCGCAGGCGGTGCAGGTGGGGCGCGTCGGCCGGGATCCGGCGGCGCAGCCGCTCGAGCAGGCCGTCGACCTCGTGCAGCACCTGCTGCACGTCGAGGTCGGGGTACTCGTCGAGAGCCAGGCTGGCGGCCGCCTCCAGCAGGGGAAAGTGATCGTCGCTCCGGACCAGGGAACGGAAATAGTCCAGGGGGCTGGGCGCCTCGAATTGCCAGGGCATGCGAGCTTTGTAGCGGCGGCCTACAGGCGCGTCAAGCGCGCCGGTCGCGGGCGCCGCAGAGGTTGAGCCGACACCGGGCTGCGAAGGTCAGCGCCGCACGATGGCGCGGATGTCCATCCCCGCCAGCCGCAGCGTGAAGAAATAGGCAAAGCCCGCCAGCGCCAGCACACCGCCGAGCCACAGCACCCGCAGGCCAGGGTCGCTGCGCAGCGCCACCCAGTCGGCCTGCTGGCCGCACCAGCGCAGGAAGACCCCCATGAGGACGGTCGCCAGAATGACCTGCACCAGGAAGCGCCGCCAGTCGGCGGACGGCTTCCAGCTGCCGCGCCGCCACAGGCCCACCATCAGCCAGGTGGCGTTGACCAGCGCGCCCAGGCCGATGGACAGGGCCAGCCCCGCATGCGCCAGCCAGGGCACCAGGGCCAGGTTCAGCAGCTGGGTGAGCCCCAGCACCACGATGGCGATGCGCACCGGGGTGCGGATGTCCTGGTTGGCGTAGTAGCCCGGCGCCAGCACCTTGACCGCCACCAGGCCCAGCAGGCCCACGCCGTAGCCGGCCAGCGCCAGGGACACCTGGCCGACGTCGCGTGCGGTGAAGGCGCCGTAGTGGAACAGCGTGGCCACCAGGGGCTCGGGGAAGACCAGCAGGGCCACCGAGGCCGGCAGCGCCAGCAGCACCACCAGGCGCAGGCCCCAGTCGAGCATGGAGGAATAGCGGGCCGTGTCCTGGGCCGCATGGGCCGCCGCCAGCTGCGGCATCAGCACCACGCCCAGGGCCACGCCCAGGAGGGCGGTCGGGAATTCCATCAGCCGGTCGGCGTAGCTGAGCCAGGTCACGCTGCCGGCGGGCAGCCAGGAGGCGATCTGGGTGTTGATCATCAGCGAGACCTGGGCCACGCCCACCCCGAGCAGGGCCGGGGCCATCATCCGCGCGACCTGCCGGGTGCCGGGCTCGGACCAGGCGGCCCGCAGGCGGGACCAGGTCAGGCCGATGCGCGGCAGGTAGCCGGTGCGCCGCAGGACGGGCACCTGCACCGCCAGCTGCAGCAGGCCGCCGGCCATCACGCCCGCGGCCATGGCGTAGATCGGCTCGATGCCCCAGCCGGCAAAGGCCGGGGCTCCCCCCCAGGCGGCGGCGATCATGCACAGATTGAGCAGCACCGGGGTGGCCGCCGGCACCGCGTAGCGGCGCCAGGTGTTGAGGATGCCCGACGACAGGACCACC
>CAZCTU010000192.1:0-3881 GCA_964501495.1 uncultured Ramlibacter sp. | reverse complement strand
AAGCGTGTGTGGGTTAATAGCCCACCGCGGGTTCGAATCCCGCCCTCTCCGCCAAGACACGCAACGGCCCCTCGTGAGGGGCCGTTTTCACGAGACGGCCCCTTCAAGGGGCCGTTTCTTTTTGACGTGTCCCCTGGCTCAGAAGCTGTAGCCCAGCGCCAGCACGTAGGAGGTGCTGGCCCTGTCGCGCACGATCGGGCTGCGCCTCGCATCCCCCAGCAATTCGGAGTAGCCGACCGTTCCGGTGAGCGACCATTCCGGTGTGAGCCGGTACACGACCGATGTGCCGACGCGGACATCGCGAAGGCCGGCGGCCGGCGAGTAGGTCGCGTAGCCGCTGCGGGCGGCCTGCTCGCCACTGACGCCGAAGTAGGCGGCCATGGCTTCCTTGTTCGCCCAGGTCGTCGCCAGGTTCACGCCGACCCGAAGCTCCGGGCTGAGGGGCGTGCTCCACCCGGCCCCGAGGTCCAGCAGCGCGCCCTTGCCCTCGTTCCCGCTTCCATAACGCAGAGAGGAACTGAGCGTGGTCGTGCGGGTGGGACTCACGTTGAAGAAGGCGCCCGGCAGCGCCCTGGGGTCGATGTCGCCCATGCCCTGCAGCGCCTGCCCCCGCTCCTTGCGGCCGAAGTCCGCGGTGATGCGCAGGCCATAGGCCATGAAGGGAGTGGACGAGGCGTTGTACCCGACCCCGTTCAGCACGCCGGCAAAGAAGCCGTTGCTCCATTGGTAGTCGATGGCCGGCAAGGCGCGGTAGCGGGATTCATCCGACCCCTGGTAGGACTTGCCCGCCAGCAGGGCCATGCCGACCACGCCGCCTTCGGTGACACCCGGGGGGACCGGGCGGCGATAGAAATCGGATTGCGCGTGGGACAGGGTCCACGCGCAGGCGAGCAGGGTCGCGGTGATGAGGAGGGGGAGGCGTTTCATGTGGGGGAGGTTCCTGCACCTGATTGTCGGTCTGACCAGGACCGACTGTAGGGGCCGTTGAAAGACCGTGAACCCCGTTGGCTTGAGGCTCGCGCGGTCAGGCCGGGTCCGCTGCGCCCGCGGTTACTACCAAGGCATTGCTGCAGCTCCCTCACTCGCGCGGCGGGCTTGCGCTGTCTCAAGGGCATGAACCGATGGCGCGCCAGGGGGACATGCGTTTACGGGTAACCTACGCGCTCTCATCCGAAATTCAACCAGCCATCCGAGGGAATCGACATGACCTGTTCTTCCGGCAACGCCAACCGCCGCACCTTCATCCTCCAGTCCATCGCCGTCACCGGCCTCGCCGCAGGCGTGAGCGTCGCGCAGGCTGCACCTCTGGTCGCCGAGAACGACCCGACGGCCGCGGGCCTGGGCTACAAGGCCGACGCCACCAAGGTCGACAAGGCCAAGTTCCCCAAGTACGCCGCCGGCCAGACCTGCGCCAACTGCGCCCTCTACCAGGCCAAGGCCGGCGCCGCCTCCGGTGGCTGCCCGCTCTTCGCCGGCAAGGAAGTTGCCGGCAAGGGCTGGTGCAGCGCCTGGGCCAAGAAGGCCTGAGGCCGGCCGCCCTTCGCCGTCGCGCCTGACGCGGCGACTCGAACGGGCTGGCACGACGGGGCGTCATCCGCGCCCAAGGCACGCCACACGGGCTGTCCAGGGAAACCTGGACAGCCCTTCTTCATGGCGCCAACGCCGAGCTTCCTGCGCCGTCCTACGGTCGGCGGACGCCTGAGTTTCTAAGGTCGCGGCTTCCGTTTTCAGGAGCCCGCGATGCCTTCCCCCACCTCTTGCCAAGCCCGTGGCGACTGCCCCCGCGTCGACAGGCGCCGCTTCCACCTCGTGGGCCTGGCGGCGCTCGCGTCCGGCCTGGGCGCATGCGGAGGGGGCGGCTCGGACGCCTCGAGCGGACCCGGGCCGGTCGGCATGGGGGGAGGGCAGGTCGTCCCGCCGGAGGCCGAGGTTGGCAACCCGCGCGGGCCGGCGGTCGTTGACAGCGATGTCACCTCGAGCGCCGTGCCTCCGGTGGGCGCGGGCATGCAGGGCCTCACCCCCTGGACGGTGGCCGGCCCGGTCCCCGGAGGGCTGGCGCTCAAGGCCCTGCAGCGCCTGGATGACGGCCGGGTCGCCCTGGCCTGGCTCGAGTCCCCCGCATCAGGCGAGGTCGGCACGCGCCGGCTGCACCTGCGTGTCCAGTCCTGCCAGGGGGCCTGCGGCGGCGTCGACCGGGTGCTGGTCGACGGCCTGCCAGATGCCGAGCCCGCGGCTTCCATCCTGCCCGACGGGGCCGTCCTCGTGGCCTGGCGGCAGGTCCTCGAGCGGGTGCCCGGGAACGAGCTGGCCGTCGAGCGCAGCCTCTGGATGCAGCGCTTCACCCCCGCCGGTGTCGCGGCGGGCCCGGCGGAGCGGGTCGATGCCTTTGTCTTCAGCAGCCGGCTGGAGGGCGGCGGGCGCGGCATGGGGCCGCCGGCCATTGGCCACTGGGAGGACGGCAGCTTCGTCGTCACCTGGGCCGATGTCCGGACCTTCGGCAGCTTCCCGGGCCTGGCCACCTCGGTGCGCACCCGCCGCTACCACACCAATGGCTGGCCGGTGGCGCCGGCCCGGACCGTGGCCACCAGCCACCGGGAACAGACCTACCGCCTGGACCTGCCACCGGCCAGCGGCGGCTACGTGATCAGCCATGTGCAGTCGCCGCTCGAGCCCTCCTACCAGAACATCCTGCCGCTGGAGTTCTGGAACCCCCTGCCCGAGGCGTCCCTGGCCAGGCTGCTCCCGGGGTCCTTCCTGCTGTCGCTGGGCGTGTGCGGCACCTTGCTCTTTGCCGGCCGGACCGACCCGGGGACGGGCCGGCCGGTCTGGACCCGCGAGCGCTTCGAGTACAGCGGGCACGCGGCCGGCGCACCCGCCATGCTCCCGGGCCTGCCTCTCGGGGGCGTCGCGCTGAAGAACGTCGAGTTCCTGGTCCTGTTCGCCTCAGCCAAGGCCGGCCTGAAGCAGGCCCAGCGCATGGACAAGTACGGCCGCATCTTCGGTATGCCCTTCGAGATGCCCGAGGGCGCGACGGCCTTGCTGGACGACGGTTCGCTGCTGGTCGCCTGGGTGGCCGCCGGCGCTGACGGACGCCGGCTCATGCTCCAGCGCTTCGTGCCCACGCCGGTGCCGCCGGACCTCACGGTGTTGTGAGCGCGCAGCGGCTCGGCCTCCGGGGCAGGCGCCGCGCGGGGCCGGCCGGGGAAAGGTCACGCGATTTGCATACACTTCGCCCCTTGACCCAATAAATGCGCCCCCAGGGGCCCGCCGGCTGCGCCCATGAAATTCCGCTTCCCCATCGTCATCATCGACGAAGACTACCGCTCGGAAAACACCTCCGGGCTGGGCATCCGCGCCCTGGCGCAAGCCATCGAGGCCGAGGGCTTCGAGGTGCTGGGCGTGACCAGCTACGGCGACCTGTCGCAGTTCGCGCAGCAGCAAAGCCGCGCCAGCGCCTTCATCCTGTCGATCGACGACGAGGAGTTCACCCCCGGCCCCGACCTGGACCCGGCGGTGGTGAACCTGCGCAATTTCATCGAGGAAGTGCGTCGCAAGAACTCGGACGTGCCGATCTACATCTACGGCGAGACCAAGACCAGCCGGCACCTGCCCAACGACATCCTGCGCGAGCTGCACGGCTTCATCCACATGTTCGAGGACACGCCGGAGTTCGTGGCCAAGCACATCATCCGCGAGGCCAAGAGCTACCTGGAGAGCGTGCAGCCGCCGTTCTTCAAGGCGCTGCTCGATTACGCCGAGGACGGCTCCTACTCCTGGCACTGCCCCGGCCACTCCGGCGGCGTGGCCTTCCTCAAGAGCCCCATCGGCCAGATGTTCCACCAGTTCTTCGGCGAGAACATGCTGCGCGCCGACGTCTGCAA
>CAZCTU010000191.1:0-3898 GCA_964501495.1 uncultured Ramlibacter sp. | reverse complement strand
CGGCCAGACCAACTACTCGGCGGCCAAGGCCGGCATGCACGGCTTCACCATGGCCCTGGCGCAGGAACTGGCCAACAAGGGCGTGACCGTCAACACCGTGAGCCCGGGCTACATCGGCACCGACATGGTCAAGGCGATCCGCGAGGACGTGCTGGACAAGATCGTCGGCACCATCCCGGTCAAGCGCCTGGGCATGCCGGAGGAGATCGCCTCCATCATTGCCTGGATCGCCGGCAACGAAAGCGGCTATTCCACCGGCGCCGACTTCTCGGTCAACGGCGGTCTGCACATGGGCTGATCCGGCGGCTTTGCCCCCAAGCAGGGGCATCCAGGTTCGCATCGAAGCCCGTCCACCCGGACGGGCTTTTTCATGGGGGCAGCCTGTTCCTCACAGGTCCTCGATCACCAGGTGCCGGTACCGCTCGGCCATCGCCACCGGCAGCTCCCGCACCGCCCGCATCACCTTGTCCGCGTCGGGCGTGCGCGGGGCGTGCACCAGCAGGCCCCAGTGGCCCTGGTCGGCCAGGCGCGCCATCTGCCGCACCATCTCGGCTTCCGATCCGGCGGACGGGAGGGGGTCGTCCGCCATGGCGACCGTGTGCCTGATCGGGCCCAGCACCGTCTCCGGTGGCAGCAGGCTCATGTCTTCGCCGGCCACGCCGGCCTGGATCACCAGGCGTGCGGCCTGTTCGGCCTGTTCACGGCCCGGGAGCATCAGCAGCACATGGCCGGTGGGGTAGAACACCCCGCGCATCGTCACCATGTGGCCGTCGAGTTGGAATGGTTTCATGAGGCCTCCGCAGCGTAGAGCCGCATTGAGGCGCAGGCTGGGCCGACCCGGTGTCGGACGCCTTGCGGGGCGGGCCGTAGGACGGGGAGGGCGCCGGGCCCCGGCCCGGGCTTGCGGCGCCGCGGACGGGGCGCGGGCACGAAGCGCGTACAGTCACGCCCGTGCTGCCCGAAACCCCTGTCTCCCTCCCTGCCGTGCCGAGCCCCTGGCGCCTGTCCGTCGCGCCCATGATGGACTGGACCGATCGCCACTGCCGTTACCTGCACCGCCTCCTTTCCCGTCATACCCTGCTCTATACCGAGATGGTGACCACCGGCGCCCTGATGCACGGCGACGTGCGACGCCATCTGCGCTTCAACGCCGAGGAGCACCCGGTGGCCCTGCAGCTCGGGGGCAGCGAGCCGGCCGACCTGGCCCGGGCCGCGAAGCTGGGGCAGGAGTGGGGGTATGACGAGATCAACCTCAACTGCGGCTGCCCGTCCGACCGGGTGCAGCGCGGCGCCTTCGGCGCCTGCCTGATGAACGAGCCGGCCCTGGTCGCCGACGGGGTGAAGGCCATGCGCGACGCGGTCGACATTCCGGTCACGGTGAAGCACCGCATCGGCGTCGACCGCATCGAACGTTATGAATTCGTGCGCGACTTCGTCGGCACCGTGAGCGAGGCCGGCTGCGAGGTCTTCATCGTCCACGCCCGCAACGCCTGGCTCGACGGGCTCTCTCCCAAGGAGAACCGCGAGATCCCGCCGCTGCGCTATGAACTCGCCTGGCGGCTCAAGCAGGACTTTCCGGCGCTGACCATCGCGGTCAACGGCGGCATCAAGGACAACGCAGCCATCGCCGACCACCTGCAGCGGCTCGACGGGGTGATGGTCGGGCGCGAGGCCTACTACAACCCCTGGCTCCTCAGCACCTGGGACGAGGCCTTTTTCGGCGCCGCGCCGTCGACGCTGGAGCGCGAGGTGGTGGAGGAGGCCATGGTCGCCTACATGGAGCGCGCCCACGCCGAGGACGGCTGCCCCTGGTACGCGATCGCCCGGCACATGCTCGGGCTCTATCACGGGCAGCGGGGCGGCCGGCTGTGGCGCCAGGTCTGGAGCAACCACAAGCTCAAGCCCTTGCCGCCGCGCGCGGTCTGGCAGCAGGCGCGCGAGGCCCTGGCGCGCGGGGCGGCATTGCCGGCCTGAGGTAGACCGGCGCGCGACGCATCAAAAGTCCAAAAAGCCAAAAGGAAAGGCCGGCTGCCTGTGGCGAGCCGGCCTTGTCGCTGGGGGGGCTGCGCCCCCCGGCGATTCAGGGGCGCTGCATCAGTCGATACGGACCACGTCCTCGAAGCCCAGGCGCGGGCCGCGCGGCCAGTTGCCGGAAGCGTCGCCGTAGCCGAAGTTGATCAGCATGTTGGCCTTGAAGCGGCCGTCGGGGAAGAACAGCTCGTTGACCACCTGCGGGTTGAAGCCGCTCATGGCGCCGGAGTCCAGGCCCAGGGCGCGGCCGGCGATCATCAGGTAGGCGGCCTGCAGGCTGCTGTTACGCAGGGCGGTCTCGGCAGCCAGGGCGGCGTTGCCGGCGAACATGTCACGGGCCTGAGGCAGGGCCGGGAACTGGGTGGGCAGGTGGTCGAAGAACTGGCTGTCGCTGGCGACGATGGCGGTCACCGGGGCGGCCATGGTCTTGTCGACGTTGCCGGGCATCAGGGCCTGCTTCAGCTTGGCCTTGGCCTCGGGGCTGCGCACGAAGACCACGCGCATGGCCTGGCAGTTCATCGAGGTCGGGCCCCACTTGGCCAGCTCGTAGAGGGACTTCAGGGTCTCGTCGGAGACGGGCTTGTCCTGAAACTTGTTGAAGGTGCGGGCGGTGCGCAGGATCTGGTCCAGCGCGGCGTCGGACAGGGCTTGGGTCATGGGGAGTACTACAGGTTGCGCCGCCAGGCGGCGTGAGGGGACTGGCGCGGCGGGTGCCGCGGCGGCCCCTATTGTCGGGTAAACCCGGCAGGCGTTCGGACGCGGGGGGTTTTCCTGCCGGGGGGGCGGCCGGCAAGCACCAACCTGGGCGGTCGGGCGGTGGCCTCAGGCCGCCGCTTCCAGTCCGTTGGCGAAATGCGCGCGCATGCGCTTCTGGGCCTGCTCGGCGTGGCGGCCCACCAGGGCCTCCATCACCGCCCGGTGCTCGAACAGCGACTCCTGCACCCGCCCGGCCTTGAACAGCGAGGCATGGCGGTTCAATTTCATGACCTTGCGCAGATCGGCCACAACCTGGTTGCGCCAGCGGTTGCCGGCGATCTCCAGCAGGCGGATGTGGAACTGCTCGTTGATGGCGAAGAAGCGCTCCCGCTCGGCGGCCGCGCCCTCGAGCTCGGCGTGCAGGGCCTGCAGCTCCAGCAGCTCCTCGTCGGTGGCGCGGCGGGCCACCTCGCCGGCAGCGTCGCTTTCCAGCAGGGAGAGGAGGGCGTAGACCTCGCGCAGGTCCTGCTCGGACACCTCAGTCACGTAGGCGCCGCGGCGCACCTTCATCGTCACCAGGCCCTCGGCGGCCAGCACCTTGAGCGCCTCCCGCAGGGGGGTACGGCTGATGCCCAGTTGCTCGGCGATGCGGATCTCGTCGATCCAGGCGCCGGGCTCGAGCTCGCGGGAGAAGATGCGCTGGCGCAGGAGCTCGGCGACCTCGACATAGAGGGCGCGGGGAGCAAGGGTCAGGGCGGCCGATGCGGTCATGGCCGGCATGGTAGCAGAGATTCTGGATTCATAATTATGAATCATGGAGTACACTCCGGCTGGTTCGGCAGGCCCCGGGAACGGGGCGTGGCCGGTAAGCCCCGGGAAATCCGGGTGCGGAGAATGAAGCCGGAAGCACCCGCGCAGGCAGGGCGGGACCGACCCGAGGAGAAGCAATGAGCCAAGCCCCCGAATTCAACCCGGCCGACCTGGCCGCCTGGCACAAGGCTGCGGCCAAGTCCGCCCCCGGCGGGGATGTGCAGGCCCTGAACTGGGTCACGCCCGACGGCATCACCGTCAAACCGCTCTACACCGCGGCCGACCTGCAGGGCCTGCCGCATGCCGACACGCTGCCGGGCTTCGAGCCCTTCCTGCGCGGCCCGCAGGCCACCATGTACGC
>CAZCTU010000190.1:0-3933 GCA_964501495.1 uncultured Ramlibacter sp. | reverse complement strand
GTGCGCGACCTGCGCGGCTTCGCGGTGCGCTTCTACACCCGCGACGGCAACTTCGACCTGGTGGGCGCGAGCTTTCCAGTCGCCTTCGTGCAGGACGCGATGAAGTTCCCCGACTTCGTCCACGCAATCAAGCCCGAGCCCCATCACGGCATGCCGCAGGCAAGCGCCGCCCACGACACCTTCTGGGACTTCGCCTCGCTGCTGCCCGAGACCACCCATGCGCTGATGTGGCTGATGTCCGACCACGCGCTGCCCCGCAGCCTGCGGATGATGGCCGGCTACGGCGTGCACAGCTACCGCCTGGTCGACCCGCACGGCGGCGCGCACTGGGCCAAGTTCCACTGGCGCCCGCGCCTGGGCCGCCACGCCCTGCTGGCGGAGGAGGCCCAGCGCATCGCCGGCTGCGACCCCGACTTCCTGCGCCGTGACCTCTGGGAGGCGATCGCCCGCGGCCAGCACCCGGAGTGGGAGCTGGGCCTGCAGCTGGTCGACGAGGCCCGCGTGCACGAGCTCGGCGTCGACCTGCTGGACCCGACCAAGCTGCTGCCCGAGGAGGAGGTGCCGGTGCAGGTGGTGGGCAAGCTGGTGCTGCATCGCAATCCGGAAAACGTCTTCGCCGAGACCGAGCAGGTGGCCTTCCACCCGGGGCACCTGGTGCCCGGCATCGACTTCACCCACGACCCGCTGCTGCAGGGGCGGCTGGCGGGCTATGGCAGCGCCCAGATCGGCCGCCTGGGCGGCCCCAACCACGCGCAGCTGCCGATCAACCGGCCGCTGTGCCCGGTGCGCCACTTCCAGCGCGATGGCGCGCACTGCGCGCTCATCGCCCGCGGCCCGGTGAACTACGAGCCGAATTCGCTGGCGCAAGGCGGCGAGTTCCGCGCCGACGGCGGGCAGCAGGGTTTCCAGTCCCTGCCCGACCCGGTGGACTCGCCCAAGCTGCGGCGTCGTCCGCCCGGCTTCGACGACCACTTCAGCCAGGCCATCCTGTTCTGGAACAGCCAGTCTGCCGCCGAGCGCGAGCACCTGGTGGCCGCCTTCGCGCAGGCCCTGGGCCGGGTGGAGTCGGCGGCGATCCGCCAGCGCATGGTCGACAACCTCGCCCATGTGGATGCCCGCCTCGCCCGCAAGGTGGCCGAGCCCCTGGGCCTGGCGCCACCTGACCCGCGCGCCGCTGCCGGCCGCGCCGGCTTTCGCAGCCCGCCCGAGGGGCTGGCAGCCACCGGCCAGGAGCGCTCGCCCGCGCTGAGCCTGGAGGCGCCGCCCGCCGGCATCGCCAGCCGCCGGGTCGCGATCCTGGTGGCGCAGGGGGTCGAGGTCGGCGCGATGAAGGTGCTGCAGCAGGCCCTGCACGAGCAGGGCGCTTTCACCCGCGTGCTGGCCGCCCATCTGGGCGTGGTGCCCACCTCCTCGGGCCAGCAGCTGCCGGTCGACCAGACCTTCGCCGGCATGCCCTCGGTGCTGTTCGACGCGGTGATGGTCCCGGCCGGCGCCGCCAGCAGCGAGCTCCTGGCGAGCCAGGGCGAGGCGGTGCACTTCGTCCTCGAGGCCTACCGCCACGGCAAGCCGCTGTGCCTGATCGGGGAGGGCGCGCGCCTGCTGCGGCGGGCGATGCCCGAAGGGGAGACCCTGCCGGGCGTGGTGACCGGGCGCAACGACCCGGCCGACCGCTTGCCCATGGTGCAGGCCTTCATCCAGGCGATGGCCCAGCACCGGCACTGGGGGCGCCCGCGCGCCGAGGCGGCGCCGGCCTGAGCGGGCTGTTCCGCCGTTGCGCCACTGCGTGAGGCCTGCAGGCTCCGACGGCCGCCCGGCGCGCGTCCTACGGCGGCTCGCCTTGCGCGCCGACTTGGCCATGCCCGCGCCCGGCTCCCAATGCAGGACGTGGCCGGCATGGTGCCGGTCGCTCATCGTCAACGACGCAGGAGTACCGACCATGGCAACGAGCAACCAGGGCAACCAGGGCAACCAGGGCAACAAGCAGCAGGACGAGGGCCAGGTAGGCGGCCTGGGCGGCTCGAACCGCGGCTTTGCCTCGATGGACCCGCAGCGCCAGCGCGAGATCGCCAGCCAGGGCGGCAAGGCCGCTCACGAAAGCGGCCACGCCCACGAGTTCAGTTCGGAGGAGGCGCGCGAGGCTGGCAGCAAGGGCGGCAAGGCGGCCCACGAGAAAGGCACCGCGCACGAGTTCACCCCCGAGGAGGCGCGCGAGGCCGGCAGCAAGGGCGGCAAGGCGGCCCATGAGAAGGGCACCGCCCACGAGTTCACTTCCGAGGAGGCCCGCGAGGCCGGCCGCAAGGGCGGCGAGGCGCGGGGCAATGAGGTGCGCGGCGAATCCGGGGGCGGCAGCAGCGGACGCGGCGGGCAACAGCGCTGACCGGACGGGGCGGCGAGGTGCTGGCGTCGGTGGGAGCCGCAAGAAGCGCCAGGGTGCTCTCGCGCAGTGGCCCGCGCTCGGTCGGGGCATGGCGCGTGAGGCACACTCGCCGCCATGCCGCTGCCGCCCCTGTCCCATTTCGAAGCCGCCATCGTCGACCTCGACGGCACCCTGGTCGACACCCTGGGTGACTTCGAGGCCGCGCTCGGCGCCACCCTGCGCGACCTGTCCCTGCCGGTCCTCGACCGCGCCGCCATCGAGCCGATGGTCGGCAAGGGCACCGAGCACCTGCTGCGTTCCGCGTTGCAGGCCGTGGGCAGCGGCGAAGCCGCCTTCCCCGCCGCCTGGGAGGCCTACCACCGGCACTACCCCCTGATCAACGGCCACCACTCCGAGGTCTACCCGGGGGTGCGCGAAGGGCTGACGCGCCTGCAGGCGGCCGGCCTGCGCCTGGCCTGCGTGACCAACAAGCCCCGCGCCTTCGCCCTGGGCCTGCTGGCCGCCAAGGGTTTGTCGGGCGCCTTCCTCCATGTGTTCGGCGGCGACGACGTCCAGCGCAAGAAGCCCCATCCCGAGGCCCTGCTGGCGGCCTGCGCCGCGCTGGGCAGCGCGCCCGCGCGCACCCTGATGGTGGGCGATTCGAGCAACGACGCCCAGGCCGCCCGCGCCGCCGGCTGCCCGGTGGTGCTGGTCACCTACGGCTACAACCACGGCGAACCGGTCACCTCGGCCGGCGCCGACGGCATCGTCGACTCCCTGGCCGCGCTCTGAGCGGCGGCCGGACCGTGCCCGGGGCCGGACGGCCCCCGGCCTTTGCTACACTGGCCCGCATGTTCATCCACCGCAACCTGATCACAGGTCAGTCCGACCGGGGAGCCTGGCCCTGGCGCCGGCCCCTGACGTTGCGCGCCTGATCGCACGGGGTGTCCCCGTGCACCCCCGGGCCTGATGAACGCCGCGGAAGCCCCCCGAATGCCGGGCATCCTCTCCGCGAGTGCCTGACTGGCCCCCGATCAAACCCCTGCCGGCCCCCTTCACATCCCGGGCCGGCACGAGCGAGTGGAGGCTCATCCCGTGATCACCGAACTTGAGTTCAAGAGCCTGGCCCAGGCCGGCTACAACCGCATTCCCCTCATTGCCGAGGCCTTTGCGGACCTCGAAACCCCGCTGTCCCTGTACCTGAAGCTCGCCCATGCCAAGGGCGACGGCCGCCTGTCCTTCCTGCTGGAATCGGTGGTCGGCGGCGAGCGCTTCGGCCGCTACAGCTTCATCGGCCTGCCGGCGCGCACCTTCCTGCGCGCCACCGGCTTCGGCGCCGAGGCCCGCACCGAGGTCGTCCGCGACGGCCAGGTCATCGAGACCGCGCCCGGCAACCCGCTGGACTTCATCGAGGCCTACCAGAAGCGTTTCAAGGTCGCCCTGCGCCCGGGCCTGCCCCGCTTCTGCGGCGGCCTCGCCGGCTACTTCGGCTACGACACCGTCCGCCACATCGAGAAAAAGCTCGCAAAAACCTGCCCGCCCGACACCCTGGGCTGCCCCGACATCCTGCTGCTGCA
>CAZCTU010000189.1:3627-3947 GCA_964501495.1 uncultured Ramlibacter sp. | reverse complement strand
GCAGGCCGTCTGCACACCGACGTGCCCACCGAGCATGCCAAAACCATGAAAGATGCGCTTGACCAGTGGGACATCGCCCGCAACCCGTCGGATGCGGTCAAGCACTTTTACATGGCTGGCCCTGCAGGCATCCCGACACAAGTCGCATTCAGCCAGAACACCCGTTGGCCGAGCTTGGACACCGACCGCGCCGAAGGCTGCATCCGCTCCATCGAGCACGCCTTCAACAAGGAAGGCGGCCTGGCTGTGCTGCGCGGCAACATCGCGCTGGACGGCTGTGTGGTCAAGACTGCAGGCGTGGACGACAGCCTGCTGGTGTT
>CAZCTU010000189.1:0-3617 GCA_964501495.1 uncultured Ramlibacter sp. | reverse complement strand
AAGACCATGAAGGACGCGCTGGACAAGTGGGACATCGCCCGCACCCCTTCGGACGAGGTCAAACATTTCTACATGGCTGGCCCCGCAGGCATTCCGACGCAAGTGGCCTTCAGCCAGAACACCCGCTGGCCGAGCCTGGACACGGACCGCGCTGAAGGCTGCATCCGCTCCATCGAGCACGCCTTCAACAAGGAAGGCGGTCTGGCGGTGTTGCGTGGCAACATCGCGCTGGACGGCTGTGTGGTCAAGACCGCCGGTGTGGACGACAGCCTGCTGGTGTTTGAAGGTCCGGCCCATGTGGTCGAGTCGCAGGACGAAGCCGTCGAAAACATCCTGGGCGACAAGGTCAAGGCGGGCGACATCGTGGTCGTGCGCTACGAAGGCCCCAAGGGCGGCCCCGGCATGCAGGAAATGCTCTACCCGACCAGCTACATCAAGTCCAAGGGCCTGGGCAAGGCCTGCGCGCTGCTGACCGACGGCCGCTTCTCCGGCGGCACCTCGGGCCTGTCGATCGGCCACTGCTCGCCCGAGGCGGCGGCGGGTGGCGCGATCGGCCTGGTGAAGAACGGCGACCGCATCCGCATCGACATCCCCAATCGCACGATCAACGTGCTGGTCTCCGATGAGGAACTGGCCCGCCGCCGCAAGGAGCAGGACGCCAAGGGCTGGAAGCCGGCCAAGGCGCGCCCCCGCAAGGTGTCGACCGCCCTCAAGGCCTACGCCAAGCTGGTGACCTCGGCCGACAAGGGCGCGGTGCGCGACCTGTCCAAGCTCGAGGACTGAGCGCCCGTCACCGCCACGGCCTGCACGGGCCCTGGCGCCATGAAAAAACCGGCCTCCCTGGGCCGGCTTTTTTTCGTCCGCGCGCGGGGCGGGCGTGGCGCTTATTTTTGCGAGAGCGTCCAGGCGGCCAGCTTCTTCGCCTCCTCGGGCGTGACCTGGGCGTTGGCCGGCATGGCCACCACGCCCCAGGCGCCGCCGCCGCCCTTGACGATCTTGGTCGCCAGGCGGTCGGCGGCGCCCTTGTCGTTGGCGTAGCGGGTGGCGATGTCCTTGAAGGAGGGGCCGACGACCTTCTTGTCGATGGCGTGGCAGGACATGCAGTTGCGGCTCTGGGCCAGTGCGAGGTCGGCCTGGGCCGGCGCGGAGAGGGCGGCCAGGGCCGCGAAGGTCGCGGCGCTCGCCAGGAAAGGCAGGGTGTGTTTCATGGGGTGCGGCTCCGGCAGGGGTTTCACCTGCAACGCCATTCTAGGCAGCGGCGTTGACGCGCCGGCCGCGGCCTTCACATTCGCTCACAATCCGCGCGGCCCGGCGGCGCACGGCACAATCGCCGGATGCTGACCCATCCCCGGATCGACCCGGTCGCCCTGCAGATCGGGCCCCTCGCCATCCACTGGTACGGCCTGACCTACCTGGTGGCCTTTGGCCTCTTCGTCTTCCTGGCCCGGCGGCGCCTGCGCCACGAGCCCTACGCCAGCCTGGGCGGGGAGGGCGGCTGGAAGCCTTCCGACATCGAGGACATGCTGTTCTTCGGCGTGCTGGGCGTCATCCTGGGTGGCCGGCTGGGCTATGTGCTGTTCTACAAGCCGCTGTGGTTCCTGGGGCATCCGCTGGAGATCTTCGCGGTGTGGCAGGGAGGCATGAGCTTCCATGGCGGCATGCTGGGCGTGATCGTCTCGCAGTGGTGGTATGCCCGCTCGCGCGGCCGGCCCTTCTGGCAGGTGATGGACCTGATCGCGCCCTGCGTGCCCCTGGGCCTGGCCTCGGGCCGGGTGGGCAATTTCATCAACGGCGAGCTCTGGGGCCGGCCGGCCGACCCGTCCCTGCCCTGGGCCATGGTCTTTCCGGACAGCGGTTCGCTGGTGCCGCGCCACCCCTCACAGGTCTACCAGTTCCTGCTGGAGGGCCTGCTGCTCTTCGTCTTCCTGTGGCTGTATGCGCGCAAGCCCCGTGCCGCGGGCCGGGTCGCCGCCGCCTTCCTGGGCTGCTACGGCCTCATGCGCTTCATCGCGGAGTACTTCCGCGAGCCCGATGCCCACCTGGGCCTGCTGGCCCTGGGCCTGTCCATGGGGCAGTGGCTGTGCGTGCCGATGATGGCGGGCGGCCTGGGGCTGTGGCTCTGGGCCGGCGCCCGGGCCCGCCGTGTCGCGGGGAGTGGCCCCCTGGCCACGGGGTAAACCCCCTGAGGGCCGGCGGCCAGGCCCCGCTAACTTCCGGGATAGACCATTCGGAGGAGACGCATGCCCCGCCACGTGACCCCGCTGCCGGCCCTGACCAGCCGCCCTGAATCGACCAGGACCCCCGGTCTTCCCCCCGGCTTCTCCCGCCGCCATCTGCTGCAGGCCGCCGCTGCGGCCGGCCTCGTACCCTGGCTGCCCGGCGCGTTTGCGCAGGCGCAGGCCTGGCCGACGAAGCCGGTCAACCTGGTCGTGCCCTTTCCCGCCGGCGGCGGCACCGACGCCTTCGCCCGGCCCCTGTCGGCGCAGTTTGCCAGGCAGACCGGCAAGCAGCTGGTGATCGAGAACCGCGGCGGCGCCGGCGGCACCCTGGGCGCCGGGGTGGCGGCCCGCGCCGCGGCCGACGGCTACACCCTGTTCATGGGCGCGGTGCACCACGCCATCGCGCCGGCCATGTACCCCCGTCTCGACTACGACATCGAGAAGGACTTCGTGCCACTCTCGCTGATCGCCAACGTGCCCCAGGTTGTGGTGGTCAATCCGAAGAACATCCCGGTGGCCGACTTCAAGGGCTTCCTGGACCTGGTGCGCAGGAGCCCGGGTCGCTTCAACTACGGCTCGGCCGGCACCGGCACCTCGCACCACCTGGCCGGCGAGCTGTTCAAGCAGCAGACCCGCACCTTCATCACCCACATTCCCTACACCGGCGCGGGCCCCTCGCTGCGTGACCTGGTGGGCGGGCAGGTGGACATCATGTTCGACGGCCTCGGCTCCTCGGCCGCCCACATCAAGGCCGGCCGCATCAAGGCGCTGATGGTCTCGGGCAAGCAGCGCAATCCCGCTTTCCCGGACGTGCCCTGCGCCGCCGAGGTGGGCCTGCCCGACTACACCGTCACCACCTGGTATGGCCTGTGGGCGCCGCGCGGCACGCCGGCCGACATCCAGGCGCGGGTGATCGAGGAAGTGCGCAAGCTCTCGGCCAGCGAGGAAATCAAATCCGCCTGGGCGGCCCAGGGTGCCGAATTCCCCAACCTCACGCCACAGCAGTTCGCCGCCTTCATCAACGCCGAGATCCGGCGCTGGGCCACGGTCGTGAAGGCCTCCGGCGCCAAGCTAGACTGACTGCATGGCCGAGAAAAAAACCAACCACAACCTCTTTGCCGCCCTGCGCGCGGCCTTCCCCTCCAACCTCGATGCCGTTGCCGTCGACACCGACGGCGGCCTGGCCTACACCTGGCGCGACCTGGACCGGGCCACCGCCATGATGGCCAACCTGCTGGCCTCGCTGAAGCTGCCCGTAGGCAGCCGGGTCGCGGTGCAGGTGGAGAAGTCGGTCGAGGCGATGATGCTGTACCTGGCCACGCTGCGGGCCGGCTACGTCTTCCTGCCGCTCAACACCGCCTACCAGAGCGCCGAGATCGAGTACTTCATCGGCAACGC
>CAZCTU010000188.1:0-3948 GCA_964501495.1 uncultured Ramlibacter sp. | reverse complement strand
CGCGCCAGGCCATGCAGTAGTGGCTGGCCTCCATCACGATGGCCAGGCCATCGGGCTGGGTCTTCTCCATGATCAGGTCGGCCAGTTGCACCACGGCCTCCTCCTGGATCTGGGGACGGCCCATGACCCATTCGGCCAGGCGCGCGTACTTGGACAGGCCGATCACGTTGGTGTGCTCGTTGGGCATCACACCGATCCAGATCTTGCCGATCACGGGGCAGAAGTGGTGGCTGCAGGCCGAGCGCACGGTGATCGGGCCGACGATCATCAGCTCGTTGAGGTGCTCGGCGTTGGGGAACTCGGTGACGCTGGGCGCGTTGACGTAACGGCCGCGGAACACCTCGTTGAGGTACATCTTGGCCACGCGCCGGGCGGTGTCGCCGGTGTTGTGGTCGTTCTCGGTGTCGATGACCAGGCTGTCTAGGACGCCCTGCATCTTGACCTCGACCTCGTCGAGCAAGGCCTCCATCTCGCCGGGCTGGATGAACTCGGCGATGTTGTCGTTGGAGTGGAATCGCTTGCGCGCCGCCTGGATCCGCTCGCGGATCTTGACGGAGACCGGGACGCCCTCGTCCGACGCCTGGGCATCGGCCGGAGCCTTGGAGTTCGGGTCGGCTTTCATGAGCATGGAGGATGCTAACACCGGGTGCGTCCGAGGCCATCCGGAATGGGCAATCGCCCGGCAATCGCCCCGCCATTGCTCGCCGATTGCCCGAAAACTAGAACCTTTCCCCTCTTCTCGGCGGTGACCCCAGAGGCGGCCTCGGAGGTGGCCTCAGAGGTAACGCTTGCCCTGCACCAGCAAGGCCAGACGCATGCCCACCCAGGCCAGGCGCTCGAGAAAGCGCTCGCGCAGGGGCCGCAGCGCGTACTGCACCGGATCGGTCGCTTCGCCCTCGAGACGGATCACCTGCAGCAGGCGATCGCGCAGCACGCGGGCGAATCCGGCGTCCTCCACCTCCACATTGGCCTCGCGGGCGAGCAGCAGGCTCAGGGGGTCGAGGTTGGAGGACCCCACCGTGGCCCAGCGGCCGTCGATCACCGCCACCTTCGCATGCAGGAAGCTGGGCGCGTACTCGTGGATGGAGACGCCCGCCTTGAGCAGGCTCGCGTAGACCGGCTTGCTCGCGTAGTACTGCATGAAGTATTCGTAGCGCCCCTGCAGGAGCAGGGTGACGCGCACCCCGCGCTGAGCGGCCCGCTCCAGCGCCAGTCGCAGCCGGCGGCCGGGGACGAAGTAGGCGTTGGCGATGAGGATTTCCTCGCGGGCGCGGCCGATGGCGCGGAGGTAGGCGCGTTCGATGCGGGCGCGGTGGCGCACGTTGTCCCGAAGCAGCAGGGCGGCACGTGTGCCCTGCGGCACCGGCCGCGGCCGGCGGTGGACGACCTGCGGGGACAGATCCGCACCTGCCTGCGCACCCGCTTCCGCGCCCTCGGCCGGCCAGGAAGCCGGGGCTGGCGCCGGTACGGCTCCCGCGAGCAAGCCCCCCGGCCACCAGGCCTCGGCCAGGGCCTGTGGCTGGTAGCCGTGCACCGAGGGAAGCCGGCGCCAGAGGCGCGCCATGGCCTGATGGACCTCGGCCACCAGCGGCCCGCGCACCTGCACGCTGAAGTCCAGGCGCGGCGCGGGAAGGGAGCCGCGGTTCGGGTCGTGCAGGTCGTCGAGGAGATTGATGCCGCCGCAGAAGGCGAGCTCGCCGTCGATCGCGCAGAGCTTGCGGTGCAGCCGGCGCCAGTTGCCGGGCCAGAGCAGGCGCAGCCGGCTTCCCACGGGCCCGAAGACCTGCCACTGCACGCCGGCCGCCTGGAAGCGCTCGCGCCAGTCGGGCGGTGGCGCGTGGGTGCCGAAGCCGTCGACCAGCACCCGCACCTGCAGGCCGCGCCCGGCGGCCCGGAGCAGCGCCTCGGCGACGGACAGGCTCGTGCCGGTGAAGTCGAAGATGTAGGTCTCGAGCCAGACCTCGTGGCGGGCCGCATCGATGGCGGTCACCAGGGCAGGGAAGAATTCGGCCGCCCCCTCCAGCAGCTGCAGCTGGTGGCCGGTGCGTTGCAGTCCGGTGGGGCGCGACATGCGGTGGCGTCCTCCGGTCCGGCCTCAGAAGCGCAGGTCCGCGATCAGCGGCAGGTGGTCCGACATGCGGCCCCAGGCCGGCCCCTGCGGCACGAAAAGGTCCACCGGCCGCAGGCCCCGGACGTAGATGAAATCAAGCTGGGCCAGGGGCAGGCGCGAGGGAAAGGTGGGCACGCGGCGCTGCAGCCGGCGGCTGCAGTCGGCCAGGCCCAGGGCCGCCATGGGCGCGAGCAGCTTGCGGCCCCAGTCGTTGAAGTCACCGGCCACCACCAGCGGCGCGTCGCCCGGCACCTCGCGGGCGAGGTAGCGCCCCAGCTGCGCCACCTGCCGTAGACGGCTGCCGGCGATCAGGCCCAGGTGGACGACCACCACATGCACCGGCGTGCCCTCCACGTCCACTTCGACATGCAGCAGACCGCGCTGCTCGAAGCGGTGGTCGGACATGTCTTCATGGCCATGATCGGTCACCGGCCAGCGGGTGAGGAGCGCGTTGCCATGCTCGCCGTGCCGGGTGACGGCATTGGTGCGGTAGATGGCGTGGTAGCCGTCGGGGGCGAGGTAGTCGGCCTGGGGCTGCGAGGGCCAGCGCGCCAGGCGCCGGGCCTCGCGCCGGTGGAAGTGGCGCACCTCCTGCAGGCAGACGATGTCGGCGTCGAGCTGCTCCACCGCCAGCTGCAGGTTGTGGATCTCGAGCCGGCGCGCCGGGCCCAGGCCCTGGACGCCCTTGTGGATGTTGTAGGTGGCCACCCGCAGCGACCGGCGGCCGGGCGTCTGGACACGCGGCACCGAGGCGCCCTCGCCAGCGGCAGAAGGGTCCCGGAATTCCAGCGGCAGGACAGGCGCCTCGCTCATGCCGCGAATTCTGGCAGCAAGAGGATGGATTCGGCGTTGGAAGGCGAAAAGCACAGGTCCGCCGCTTCCCGCCAGGGCAGCCAGCGGTAGTCGGTGTGCTCGCGCGGGTGCAGCCGCACCGGCGTGCCCGCGGGCACGCACAGGCTGAAGAGGTGCTCGGTGTTGTGCGTCACCTCGGGCGCGTAGCGATGGCGCCACTGCGGCCAGATCTCGTAGGTGTTGGTCATGCCCCATTCACGCAGGGCGCCGTACAGGGCGGTGCCCGGGCCGCAGGCGATGCCGGTCTCCTCGGCCACCTCGCGCCAGGCGGTGTGGCGCAGGTCGGCGTCGGTGGCGTCACGGCTGCCGGTCACGGACTGCCAGTGCTCGCCGCCGTCGGCGCGGCGGATCATCAGCACGTCCAGGGCAGGGGTGTGGATCACCACGAGGACGGAGATGGGCTGCTTCAAGGGGCCGGGGCGCATGGGGTGCAGGGCGTGGAAATGACAAAGGGCGCCGTGGTTTCCCAGGGCGCCCTTTTGATTCTGCCGGGGCCGCGAAGCTCAGGCCGGCTGCACGTTGCGCAGGCGAATGTGCAGTTCGCGCAGCTGCTTCTCGTCGACCGGGCCGGGGGCCTGGGTCAGCAGGCACTGGGCGCGCTGGGTCTTGGGGAAGGCGATCACGTCGCGCAGGCTCTCGGCGCCGGCCATCAGCATGACGAAGCGGTCCAGGCCGATGGCGATGCCGCCGTGCGGGGGCGCGCCATATTGCAGGGCGTCCAGCAGGAAGCCGAACTTGGCCTGGGCCTCCTCGGCGTCGATCTTGAGCGCGCGGAACACCTTGCTCTGCACGTCTTCACGGTGGATACGGACGGAGCCGCCGCCGAGCTCGATGCCGTTCAGGACGGCGTCGTAGGCCTTGGCGATGCAGCGGCCCGGGTCGGTCTCGAGCCAGTCCTCGTGGCCGTCCTTCGGGGAGGTGAAGGGATGGTGCACCGCGTTCCAGCGCTGGGCATCGTCGTCGTACTCGAACATCGGGAAATCGAC
>CAZCTU010000187.1:0-3964 GCA_964501495.1 uncultured Ramlibacter sp. | reverse complement strand
TAGCGGAGTTGGGCGTTCCAGTAGTGAGCGGCTTGGCGAAAGGCATTGACAGCGTCGCGCATGAGTGGGCGTTGAAAATGCAGATCCCGACGATATCAGTGCTTAGCTCAGGTCTGTTGTCGCCTTATCCGGCTCGGAACGCTAACTTGGCTGATCGCATTGTGGCGGCAGGAGGTCTTCTTGTTTCCGAGTATCTGCCGCAACAGCAACCAAATGCAGAGATGTTCGTCTGGCGGAATCGCTTGCAGGCGTGCATTGCGACGTGTGTGATCGCCACGGAATGGAAGAGAAGCTCCGGCACAGCACACACACTTCGTTTTGCTGACGAACTCAATCGCCCAACGCTAAGCACTCACGTCTCAGCTCTGCCTCGCCTGCCCGATGCAGGCCTTACACGGAATCACTTTGAACTGCCACGTGAACAAGAGGCATTTCGGGCTGTAGTCGATGGCGCTCTGAAGAGCTTCGCCAAGTCCGACATCAAAAAGGCAGCCCCCGTATGCCAGCGGACAGACGAGCCATGGGATGAGAACGGGGAGCCGGCAGACGAGAACAAGGTCAGTTCAACTCCCCAATTCAAGGGTCAAGACCAGCTTTTTTGAGGAGAAGCCGATGCCGTTGAAGCTCGTCTTGGTCAGTCCATCAGGCACGCTTGAGAGAGATGGAAAGCTGAACGATGGTCATATCAACGAGCTCTGCCAAGTCATCGCTCAAGCTTCAGATCAGGGCATCAAGTTCGCAATCTGGTCGAACCGCGCTTGGCGGGTGAACGGCGAGATTCCCCTTGAGCAATATCTTTCGGAAAAGGCCGGCGTGGAAGTCTCCGCAGTCGGTCACCCTTTCGGACACCCTATGCGCCAAATGGGGGCGTCGGTTGTTCCAGTTCTTGAGAAATTCGGTGTGGAAATCCAGGAGACAATCTTAGTCGGCGCGCGCGACGAGGACCTGCGCGCGGGGGTAAATAACAAACTCTTGTTGCTTCGGCCGGCATGGTATGGCGGCAACTTGCAATACGGCTTCGAGCTAAAAACCATCAGTGAATTGGCTCGCTTCTGTTTGATCTTTGGGACACGCGAACACCCGATCTATTGGCGGGTCTCAGATGCGCCTCGAGGGATGGAGGCGGCCGTATTGGGGCCTTATTCAACGATGATTGAGGCCTATGCCAAGTTTGGTGCTGACGCGGTTCAGGCGGCAAAGTACGAATCAGGCACGCTGACGTTTTGGCACCAATTAATCGTGTCGACACTTTACTTCTCTGGGTTGATTCACAAGGTCGACTTGATCGCCGTCTACCCTGGTCACGGCGCCGGCATCAAGGAGAAGGCCTTCTATGACGTCTTGTCCCTGCTTGGTAAGTGCTTTCGGAAGACGTTTTATGTCGATCTTCTTCTGCGACATCAGGAAGCGTCAAAGAGCAGCTACCAGAAGGCAACTGTCCGCAAATTTTCGGCACAAGTAAACACTCTCCGTCTGAATCGTCGTCCTAGTCCCTACGGCGGGCCCCCGCGCGCCACCCCAATTTCTTTGTCTGGCAGGACTGTATTGGTTGTCGATGACATCTGTACGTCCGGTCGTAGTCTCGACACCGCGCGCGCCTATTTGAATGCTGCCGGCGCGAAAAGCATTCTTTTCTCTTGGTTGAAGACAATTAACACCGACTTCTACTCGATGGAGCCTGCGCCGGATCTGAAACCGTTTGGGGTCAATACGATCGATGCGGAACCTCCTTCCATGTCCTACCGGTACAGAGACCACATTGTGGACCCGCAGGCGCCGGCCGAAATTCACGAGGTCTTGGATCGATTTCAGCAGTGGCCAACCTGAACGGGCAAGCGGTAACGGTCGGCGTGTTCGCAGCGATGATCTGATCTAGGACGACATTGTCCAAGAAGGGGCCTCGTACACCGCGCGCCAGGACACGATAGGGTCATCAACGTCAACGACATGCTGGCGTTCTTCGCTATCTCAGTCGCGCAAGGCAACCAGTCGCAAAGCACAACCGGATGTTCGTAACCCCGCGTCATTGCAGGACTTAGAGGGCGAGACGCTCAACAGCCGGACAGAGAATAGAGAGAGAAAACGGGCCGCTAAGGCCCCTGGACGGCCACGGGCGTGAGGGTGGCGCTCAAGAGGCAAGCGCGCGGAACCGCGCCAACACTGGGGGAGCGGACGAAAAAAAGCCCAACCGGAAAAGGTTGGGCTTTGGGTAAATGGTGGAGCTGGCGGGAATTGAACCCGCGTCCGCAAGCCTTCTTCGAGCAGTTCTACATGCGTAGCGTTCTGGTTTTGTTTCTCGCCACCTGGGTCGCGCAGACGCACGCTACACAGGCCGCCAGTGCCCTATTTTCTCGTCTCCACCCAAGGCACCCGGGCAAGACCAGCCGATGTAGATGACCTCGATGCTAGGCGCTTGCGCGCTTCGCCCAGCCCATCGGCGAACTGGTTCGAGGTGCATTAGGCGTTAGCCGCTTGCAGGTAGTGACTGTCGTTGGCAGTTACTTGTTTTCAGCTGGATTTACGAGGGAACTGAGCCTCGGCATGCCCTGCTGCGTGTCCGAACCCACGTCGAAACCAGTGCAGCCCCGGGAAGCCTTCATTTTAGGCCCCTGCGCCCGATTGCAAGGGGATCCCCACAAGGAAATTTGCAGCCCCGCCGGCCTCGGGCGGGGCGACAGGACTACAGCAGCGAGAGAAGGGCCAGGGGTGCGTCGATCTGCGCGTCGGCCCCCCAGGCCTGCCAGTCGCTGCGCTGGCCCAGGTAGCCGTAGGTGGCGGCCACGGTCGGCATGCCAGCGGCACGGCCGGCCACGATGTCGCGCTCGTCATCGCCCACATACAGGCACTCGCCCGGGGCCAGGCCGAGTTGGCGGGCCGCCTCCAGCAGCGGCGCGGGGTGCGGCTTGGCGTGGGGCGTGCTGTCGCCGCCCACCACGGCGCGGGCAGAGGCGAACAGTGGCATCTCACGCGTGAGCGGGCCGGTGAAGCGCATGCTCTTGTTGGTCACGATGCCCCAGGCCAGACCCCGCTCCGCCAGCGCTTCGACCAGCTCGGCGACGCCGTCGAACGCCAGGGTGTTCGCCAACATGCGCTGCTCGTAGTTGCGGAAGAACTCCTCGCGCATCGCCGGAAAGTCCGGGTGATCAGGCGTCATGCCGAAGGCCACGCCCAGCATGCCGCGGGCGCCGGCGCCTGCCAGGGGGCGATAGTCGGCCATGGGCAGCGAAGGCAGGCCGCGGGCAGTCCGCATCTGGTCGGCGGCAGCCCCCAGGTCCGGGGCGCTGTCGATGAGGGTACCGTCCAGGTCGAACAGCACCGCCTTCACGGCAAAGCGGGCGCTCATGCCGGCTTGCGGGTGGCCAGCAGGTAGTTCACGCTGGTGTCGCCCGAGAGCCAATAGCGGCGGGTGAGCGGGTTGTACTCCATGCCCTTGGGCGCGACCACGTCGAGGCCCGCCTCGCGGCAAAAGCGGGACAGCTCGCTGGGCCGCAGGAACTTGCGCCAGTCGTGCGTGCCGCGGGGCAGCAGGTTGAGGATGTACTCCGCACCCAGGATGGCGAAGAGGTAGGACTTGGGGTTGCGGTTCAGGGTCGAGAAGAAGACCCAGCCGCCCGGCTTGGCCAGGGTGGCGCAGGCCCGCACGACCGAAGCCGGGTCGGGCACGTGCTCGAGCATTTCCATGCAGGTGACGACGTCGAAGCTGCCCGGTGCCTCAGCCGCCAGCGCCTCGGCGCTCACCTCGCGGTAACGCACGCCCTGGGTCCCGGCTTCCATCGCATGGAGCTGGGCCACCTTGAGCGACTTGGCCGCCAGGTCGATGCCCAGCACCTGCGCACCTCGGCGCGCCATGGCATCGGCCAGGATGCCGCCGCCGCATCCCACGTCGAGCACCTGCTTGCCCGCCAGCGGAGCCTGCTGGGCGATCCAGTCCAGGCGCAGGGGGTTGATCTGGTGCAGGGGCGCG
>CAZCTU010000186.1:0-3974 GCA_964501495.1 uncultured Ramlibacter sp. | reverse complement strand
GGTGTTGGGGCTGTCGCGGCCGGTGTACCAGCCCGCGCCGTGTAAACGGCGCTCCCCGTCCCCGCGTTCGCCCGTGAGCTTCAAGATGATCTCCATGGCCTGCGCCATGTGCTCGCGCTCCACCGCCTCGTCCACGTTCTGGTAGTGGATCCATTTCAGCCCGTGGCAGGCGATCTCGTGTCCCAGCTCCAGGAAGGCCGCAGTCACGTCGGGCGAACGCTGCAGGGCCGTGCTCACGCCGAAGATGGTCAGCGGCAGGCGGCGCTTCTCGAACTCACGCAGGATGCGCCACACGCCCGCCCGCGAGCCATACTCGTAGATGCCGTCCATGCTCATGTGGCGCGCCGGGAAGCTCGCCGGGTTGAACATCTCGGACAGGAACTGCTCGCTGCCCGGGTCGCCGTGCAGGATGTTGTTCTCGCCGCCTTCCTCGTAATTGAGGACGAACTGCACCGCCACGCGGGCCTGGCCGGGCCACTGCGCATGCGGCGGGTTGCGGCCGTAACCGGCCAGGTCGCGGGGGTAGGGAGCGGTGCTGTCGTAGATCATCGGTCGGGGCTGGCGCGCGCTTCACGGCCAGGCAAGTGGCAGGCTCCGCCTTTAGAGCCGCTTCTGGGCCATCATACGGGAGGGCTCGCAAAGTGTATACACTTCTGTCCACCCAACACGGAGATTCCTCATGGGATTGAGCACCCACGTCCTGGACACCATGCACGGCACGCCGGCGGCCGGCATGGGCGTGACCCTGTACCGCATCGGCGCGGGCGGCCCGGAGCTGGTCAAGCGCCTGGTGCTCAACGCCGACGGCCGCAACCCCGACGGCCCGCTGTACGACAACGCCACCCTGCGCGCCGGCCGTTACCGCCTGGTGTTCGAGGTCGCCGCGTACTTCCGCGCCCGGGGCGTGCAGCTGCCCGAGCCGCCCTTCCTGGACGAAGTGCCGCTGGACTTCGGCGTGGCCGACGAGAAGGCCCACTACCACGTGCCGCTCCTGTGCAGCCCGTGGAGCTATTCGACCTACCGGGGCTCTTGAAGACCCGGGGCAGTCTCGATCCGCGAGGCCCCGATGCCTGCCGGCCCGGGAGGGGCCGGCTTCAGTGCTGGCCTTCGGTGAGCGTGTCCAGCTGGAAGCGGCCGCTCCTGTCCCACAGCCACACGTCGGTGTAGACCACCCGGCCCATGCGCGCCGGCGCGGGGAAGGGCGCCGCTGCGCGCACGGTGCGCTCGATCTCGGCGATGACCTCCGGCGCATGCCGGGGCGCGCGCTGCCAGTTCAGGCCGCGGACCTCGCCCTGGCTGCCCACCTCCACGTCCAGCACGCCCACGGCATAGAGCATGGGCGGGAGGCGGCCCGAATAGATGCGGTGGCGATTGGCCTGGTACAGGTGCCGGGCTCCGTCGGCGCGGTAGGCGCGCGGATCGGAGGCGCCCGAAGGTCGCGGACGGCCGGCGACGGGGGCGGCAGCGGCAGGTTCCGGCAGCGGCGCGGCAATGGCCGCGGGCGGTGCGGCCGGGGCTGCCACCGGCGGCGGTTCGGCCTTGCGCGGTGCGGGCGCCTCCGCCGGCCGCGAGGAGATCAGGCCCATCCCCGAGCAGCCCGCCAGCAGGCTGGCGGCGGCCACGGTTGCGAGGCGGGTGGCACTGCGCCGGATCGTGTCGGGGAGGGGGAGGGCGCTTGCAGACATCGGGGACTCCTGGGGCGAGGCGCGGTTTGTCAGCGGAGCATACTTGGCATCCTCTGCCGTCCGTGTCCATGTTTGCCCTGATCGACGCCCTCGCCGAACGCCTGGCCCGTGAACCCGCGGTGCTGGTGCGGGTGCACGCCACCGAGGGTTCGGTGCCGCGTGAGGCCGGCGCCTGGATGGCGGTGCTGGCCGGCGACATCCTCGGCACCATCGGCGGCGGCCACCTGGAATTCGAGGCCATCGCCCAGGCCCGGGAGAAACTGGCCAAGCTCCCGGTTTCCTCGGACCCCTCGCACCCTCCCGCACATTCAGTGCCCACTTCCACCGGCCCAGAGATCCGCCGCCAGGCCCTGGGCCCCAGCCTGGGCCAGTGCTGCGGCGGGGTGGTGCACCTGGCTTTCGAGCCCTTGGGGCCGCCCGATGCCGCCGGCCTGCGTGCGCGCCTGGCACCGGCCCTCGCGCCCCTGGCCCTCTTTGGCGGCGGCCATGTGGGCCGGGCCCTGGTCAACGTGCTCACCACGCTGCCCTATGCCATCACCTGGGTGGACAGCCGCGAGGGCGTCTTCCCGGACGGCCTCCCGCCCCAGGTGCGCTGCGAGCACTCCGAGCCGGTGCAGGCTGCAGTCGACGGCCTGGCCCCGGGCAGCGCAGTGCTGGTCATGAGCTTCAGCCATGCCGAGGACCTGGACATCGTCGCCGCCGGCCTGCGCCGCCAGCGGGCCCGCGCCGACCTGGACTTCATCGGCCTCATCGGCAGCCGCACCAAATGGGCGACCTTCCGGCACCGGCTCAGTGCGCGGGGCTTCACCGAGGCCGAGCTGGCCGGCATCACCTGCCCGATCGGCCTGCCCGGCCTGCCAGGCAAGGAGCCGGAGGTGATCGCGGTGAGCGTCGCGGCGCAACTGCTGATGCGACGCAGTGCGTGCTTGCCCTGATACGAAAACCCTTGCGCGGCCCGTAAACTCGGCCCCTGAATTTCCTGGTCGCAGCGGCGCCGGGCCTGCTCCCCAGGCCTTCTGGTTCGCGGCCGAATCCTCTGCTCAGAGCGCCCGCGGTGGTGAGCAGTCCTGAAGGCAACCACGTTCATGGAAAGCTACCTTCTCGACTGGGCCAACCTGCTCCTGCGCTGGCTGCACGTCATCACCGCCATCGCCTGGGTCGGCTCCTCTTTCTACTTCGTCTTCCTCGACTCTTCGCTCACTCCGCCCGAGGACGAGGCCCTCAAGCGCGACGGCGTTTCCGGCGAGCTGTGGGCGGTGCACGGCGGCGGCTTCTACCACCCGGTGAAGTTCGCCGGCGCCCCGCCCAAGCTGCCCGGCCACCTGCACTGGTTCTACTGGGAGAGCTACACCACCTGGATGTCGGGCTTCGCCCTGCTCACGGTGTCCTACCTGTGGAACGCGCGCACCTACCTGATCGACCCGGCCCGCATGGACTGGTCCCCGGCCGCCGCCGTCGGCGCGACGCTGGGCTTCCTGTTCGTGTTCTGGGTGCTCTATGACATCGCCTGCCGCGTCTTCGGCCAGCGCAAGAATGGCGACGCCATCGTCGGCGCCCTGGTCGCGGTGCTGGTGGTCGCGGCCTCCTGGCTCGCCTGTCACTGGTTCGCCGGCCGCGCTGCCTTCCTGATCGTGGGCGCGATGATCGCGACGACCATGAGCGCCAACGTGGCGATGTGGATCATCCCCGGCCAGCGCAAGATGGTCGCGTCGATCAAGGCCGGCCAGCCGGTGGACCCGATCCACGGCAAGATCGGCAAGCAGCGCAGCGTGCACAACACCTACTTCACCCTGCCGGTGCTGTTCTCCATGCTGTCCAACCACTACAGCTTCACCTGGAGCCATCCGCAGAACTGGGTGGTGCTGGTGGGGCTGATGTTTGCCGGCGCGGCGATCCGCCAGTTCTTCGTGCTGCGCCACGGCTGGAAGCTGGGCCGCAACAAGCACCCGGCGCCCTATGCGGTGGTGGGCGTGGTGGTCATCCTGGGGTTCATCGCCTGGATGGCGCCTGCACCTTCGCGCACGGCCTCGAGCGCTCCCGCCGCTACGACGCCCACGCTGGCCGATGTGCGCGCCATCGTCAACCAGCGCTGCCTGCAGTGCCACGGCGAGCAGGTGCAGATGAAGGGCGTGCGCCTGGACTCGGAAGAAGGCCTGCGCAAGAACGCGCAGGCGGTGTATCAGCAGGTGGTGGTGACGCGCCTCATGCCGATGAACAACTCGACCCAGATCACCGAGGAAGAGCGGGCGCGGATCGGGGCCTGGTTCAGCGCCGGGGCGCGCTGAGTCA
>CAZCTU010000185.1:3746-3997 GCA_964501495.1 uncultured Ramlibacter sp. | reverse complement strand
TCCCCAGCATGGCCTACACCGATCCTGAGGTGGCGTGGGTGGGCCTCACCGAGGACCAGGCCAAGGCCCAGGACGTGGCCATCAAGAAGGGCCTGTTCCCCTGGAACGCCTCGGGCCGCGCCATTGCCAATGGCCGCGACGAAGGTTTCACCAAGCTGCTGTTCGATGCCGAAAGTGGCCGCATTCTGGGCGGCGGCATCGTCGGCACCCACGCGGGCGACATGATTGGTGAGGTGGCCCTGGCCATCGAG
>CAZCTU010000185.1:0-3736 GCA_964501495.1 uncultured Ramlibacter sp. | reverse complement strand
CCGGCTACGCGGCCTGCCTGCGCGAGGTGGAGAAAGGCGCGCATCCCGAGCATGGCGCATGGGAGCGCCCCGTGCTGCAGCTCTTCCACATGGATGGCCCGGGCCGTGGCTGGACGCTGCCGCGACCGACCTGCCGCCGCCGCGCAAGTGAAGGCGAGCGAGGGCAAGTGAGGGCAGGGCGCCAAGTCTGAGCCGGGCGCTTGCGGGCACTCCATCAAGCAAAAGGGCGCCGAGGCGCCCTTTTGCTTGGGAGGAAGGATTTCTGGAGGGCGCTGCCAGCTTCAGCGGCTGGAGGTGGGCGCCGGTTCGGTGGCCTGCGCGCCGGTGAGGACCCGCCGGGCGCCGTCGAAGCGGCGCACCCAGTAGCTGCCGGACATGTCGTCCACGCGCACTTCGGCGCCGGGCTTGGGGGAGTGGATGAACTTGCCGTCGCCCACGTAGATGCCAACGTGGCTGAAGGTCTTGCGCATGGTGTTGAAGAACACCAGGTCGCCGGGCTTGAGGTCGCGCTTGTCGATCACCTCGGTGGCGGCGGCCTGCTCCCGGGCGCGACGCGGCAGCACCAGGCCGGCGGTCTGCTCGTAGATGGCGCGCACGAAGCCGCTGCAGTCGAAGCCGGTTTCCACGGTGGTGCCGCCGCGCTTGTACGGGACACCCAGGAAACCCATGGCGTTGAAGACCAGGTCGGAGGTCTGGTTCCGCACCGCCAGGCCGGCCTGCTCGAGCTTGCCGATCAGGCCCCGGTCTGCCAGCAGGCGGGCGATCTCGTCCTCGTTGCCGGCCGCCGGGGAGGGCGGCGCCGCCAGGGCGGGCTGCACGGGCAGCGCCAGGGCGAGGGCCAAGGCCCAGGCGACAGGCGCCCCCAGGGGGCGGACAAGACGGAAACTCATCCGGACGAGCTTACCATCAAGCCGCTTCCGGTCAACCGGGAAACAGGTGTAAATGCTTGATTTACCGGTCCTTTTTGAGTTGGGACTCCGTTTGCACAACCCTCCTTGAGGTGAACGCGATGGTCATAATGGCTTCCATGTCCACGGCCCGCATGCCCCGATCCATCGACCGGGTCCGCCAGTCTCGGCTGTCCCGGCTGCGCGCGAAACGGGTCGGCCCATGGGCCTGGGTACTGGCGGCCCTGGGGCCCTTGGCCGGTGCGCCCATCGCGTCCGGCGCCGCCGCGGACGCCGCCCCCGGCCTGCGGGCCGAGACCGTGGCGAGCGGGCTCGCGCACCCCTGGTCCGTGGCTTTTCTGCCAGGAGGCCGCTTCCTCGTAACCGAGCGCCCGGGGCGCCTGCGCCTCGTCCAGGCCGACGGGCGTGTGGAGCCGCCGATCGACGGCGTGCCGGCGGTGGCCGCGCAGGGGCAGGGCGGCTTGCTGGACCTCGCCCTCGATGCCGACTTCGCCCAGGCCGCGGGCCCAGGCTCCCGCACGGTGTATTTCTGCTTCGCGGAGGCCGAAGGCCCGGTGAACGGCACCGCCCTGGCCCGCGCCCGGCTCTCGGCCGACGAGCGGCGGCTGGAGGAGGTGCGGGTCATCTTCCGGCAGCGGCCCAAGGTGGCTAGCCAGCTGCACTTCGGATGCCGCATCGCGCAGGACCGCGAGGGCCACCTGTTCCTTACCCTGGGGGAGCGCTACTCCCGTTCGCAGGACGCGCAGAAGCTGGACAACCACCTGGGCAAGGTGGTGCGCCTGACCCGCGAGGGCGCGCCCGCGCCGGGCAACGCCTTCATCGGCCGCCCCGGCGCCTTGCCCGAGATCTGGAGCCTGGGCCACCGCAACCCGCAGGGCGCGACCCTGGGGCCCGACGGCCGGCTTTGGACGCACGAGCACGGCCCCCAGGGCGGGGACGAGATCAACCTGCCGCAGCCCGGTCGCAACTACGGCTGGCCGGTCATCACCTACGGCGAGCAGTACGGCGGCGGCAAGATCGGGCAGGGCCTGACCGCGCAGGCGGGCATGGAGCAGCCCCTGTACCACTGGGTGCCTTCCATCGCGCCCTCGGGCATGGCCTTTTTGACCAGTGATCGCTACGGCCCTGCGATGAAGGGCCAGCTGTTCATCGGATCTTTGAAGTTCGGCCGGCTGGTGCAGCTGCGGCTGGAGGAGGGCCGGGTGAGGGAGGAGGTCCGTCACGACCTGTCTGGCGGCGACCGGATCCGCGACGTGCGCCAGGGGCCGGACGGCTGGCTCTACCTGCTGACCGACAGTCCGCAGGGCCGGCTGCTGCGGGTGCTGCCCGCGGCCCGTCGATAATCCAAAAGAACCCACTCCGAGAGCCTCACCCGCCGTGTGTCAGTTCGGAGACAGGGCGGGCGGCTCCAATGCCCGCCGATGCTTCTAGACGCTTCCGATTCCACGCTGGTGCTGGTTGATTACCAGCAGCGGCTCATGCCTGCCATCGCCGATGCGGCGAATGTCCTCCTCAATGCGGAGCGACTCGCCCGCCTGGCCGCGATGCTGGAGGTTCCGGTGCTGGCCACCGAGCAGAACCCCGCCGGCCTCGGCCCCACCGTCCCGGCCCTCAAGCCCCATCTGCCCACCGTCCTGTCCAAGGTGTCCTTCGGCGCCGGCGCCGAGCTGATGCCGCGCCTGCGCCCGCCCGCACCCGCGCCGCGCGGCAACGCCCGCAGCCTGCCGCGCCACCTGCAAAAGCCGGTGGAAGCCGAACCCGCCCGCGCCAGCGTGGTGCTGGCCGGTTGCGAGGCCCATGTCTGCGTGCTGCAGACCGCCCTGCAACTGCTCGAAGAGGAAATGGACGTCTGGGTCGTCACCGACGCCTGTGGCTCGCGCACCGACCGCAACCGCGACGCCGCCTTCGACCGCCTGGCCGGCGCCGGCTGCGAGCTGGTGACCACCGAGATGGTGGCCTTCGAATGGCTGGGAGACAGCCGCCACCCGCGCTTCAAGGAGGCGCTGGCATTGATCAAGTAGTGTCCCGCCGGGCCCAGGGAGGGCAGGGTGGCGGGGAAGAACAAGGACCCGAGGAGAACGTCATGAGCAAGTACGAAGACTTCTACCGCCAGTCGGTGGACCAGCCCGAGGCCTTCTGGGCCGAGCAGGCCAGGCTGATTGATTGGCAGACCCCGCCCCAGCGCATCCTGGACAACGACAACGCGCCCTTCACCCGCTGGTTTGTCGGCGGCAAGACGAACCTGTGCCACAACGCGGTCGACCGGCACCTGAAGGACCGCCCGGACCAGGCCGCCCTGATCCACGTCTCGACCGAGACCGGCATCGAGGAAACCTACACCTTCCGGCAGCTGCATGAGAAGGTCAACCTGGCCGCCGCCATGCTCAAGAAGCTGGGTGTGGGCCGGGGCGACCGGGTGCTGGTCTACATGCCCATGATTCCCGAGGCGGTGTTCGCCATGCTGGCCTGCGCCCGTATCGGCGCCATCCACTCGGTGGTGTTCGGCGGTTTCGCCTCGGTGTCGCTGGCCTCGCGCATCGAGGACGCTTCGCCCAAGGTCATCGTGAGCGCCGACGCCGGCTCGCGCGGCGGCAAGGTCGTTCCCTACAAGCCGCTGCTGGACGAGGCGATCCGCCTGTCCGCGCACAAGCCCGAGTCGGTGCTGATGGTCGACCGGGGCCTGGAGAAGTTCGAGTCGGTCGCCGGCCGCGACGTGCACTGGGGCCAGATGGCCACCGAGTGCGCCGGCGTGCAGGTGCCCTGCGAGTGGGTCGACGCCACCGACATCAGCTACACCATGTACACCAGCGGCACCACCGGCAAGCCCA
>CAZCTU010000184.1:0-3999 GCA_964501495.1 uncultured Ramlibacter sp. | reverse complement strand
GCAGCTGCTGGCCGCCGACGCCATCGTCTTCGGCTCGCCCACCTACATGGGCGGCGCCAGCTGGCAGTTCAAGAAGTTTGCCGACGCCTCGTCCAAGCCCTGGTACAGCCGCAACTGGAAGAACAAGATCTTCGCCGGCTTCACCAACAGCGCCTCGACCAACGGCGACAAGGGCAAGACCCTCGACTACTTCTACACCCTGGCCATGCAGCACGGCGGCCTGTGGGTGGGCCTGGGCGAAGTCGCCGCCAACTCCAAGGCGGCCACCCGCAACGATCTGAACTGGATCGGCGTGTTCCAGGGCGCTGCCGCCACCACCCCGTCCGACGCCAGCGTCAGCGAGATGCTGCCGGGCGACCTGGAGACCTCCCGCGTCTTCGGCAAGCGCGTGGCCGAAGTGGCTGCCAAGTGGGCCAAGTGATCGGCCGGCCGAGGGCAATCGCCTGCCGGCGGAACCTGCGCTGACACGGCCGGTTCCCCTGATCTAGACTGCCCGAGAAAGGGGCGGGCCATTCCGGCTCGCCCCTTTTTTCTTCTCGAGGAGCTTCCATGCCCATCGCCCAACGCATCGCCGGCCACGAGAAAGACCTCGGCGGCGGCTTTATCGTCCGCCGCCTGCTGCCCGCGGCGCGGCTGCGCGCCTGCGGGCCCTTTGTTTTCTTCGACCACTTCGGCCCGGTGCGCGAGATGCCGGGCGAACCGCATGACGTTCGGCCGCACCCGCACATTGGCCTCGCGACCGTGACTTACCTGTTCGAGGGCGCGATGATGCACCGCGACAGCCTGGGCACCGAGCAGCTGATCGAGCCGGGCGCCATCAACTGGATGTGCGCGGGCCGCGGCATCGTGCACTCCGAGCGCAAGCCCGAGCACCTGAAGGGCACGCCCTTCACCAACCACGGCCTGCAGCTGTGGGTGGCCCTGCCGCGCGAGGCACAGGAGGCCGAACCGTCCTTCGCCCATACCCCGGCCTCGGCGATTCCCTCGGCCGACGTCGAGAGCGCTCATGTTCGCGTGCTGGTGGGGGAGGCCTTCGGCCTGCGCTCGCCGGTGAAGCCCGCCTCGCCCACCCTCTACCTGGACATCGCGCTGCCCGCGGGCGGGGCGCTCGTGCTGCCGGCCCTGGCACCCGAGATGGCGGTGTATGCGGTGCAGGGGCAGTTGGCGGTCGACGGCGAGGCCATCCCCGCCGGCCACCTCGCGCAGCTCACGCCCGGCGTGCCTGCGCGCCTCTCGGCCGAGGGGAGGGACGCGCTGCGCCTCGCCGTGGTCGGCGGCGCGCCGCTCGATGGCCCGCGCCACATGTGGTGGAACTTCGTCCACAGCGACGCCCGCCGCATCGTGCAGGCCAGCGCCGACTGGGAGGCGGGCCGCTTCGCGCCCGTCCCGGGTGAGACCGAATTCATTCCGCTGCCCGAGAAGCGATTTGTCGCCGCTCCTTTCCTGTAGTCCAGTTCGCGGCCCTATCATGGCCGGCATGACTTCGTTGTCCCTGCTCCCCTGGCAAGACTGGCTGGCCTTTGCCTGGTTCCTGGCCGCCTGGGTCGGCTACGCGTGGTACTCGTCACGGGCCAGCCAGCGGGGCGCGACCCTGCTGGCCGTCACCAACCTCTGGCGCCGGCGCTGGATGATGCAGGTGGCCTCGCGCGACCAGCGCATCCTCGACGGCAACATCACCCAGACCCTCTCCAGCAGCCCCGCCTTCTTCGCCTCGGCCACCATGATCGTGATCGGCGGCGTGCTGGCCCTGTTCGGCGCCACCGACCAGGCGGCCGTCGTGCTGGGCAACATGCCCTTCGCGGTGCCGACCACCCGCACCGTGTTCGAAGTGAAGTTGATGGTCCTGGCGGCCATCTTCGCCTTCGCCTTCTTCCGCTTCACCTGGGCGATCCGCCAGTACACCTTCGTGGCGCTGGTGCTGGGCGCGATGCCGGTGCCGGCCGACTTCTCCGCCGGCCATGCCGACCGCGAGGCCTATGCCAAGCGCGCCGCAGCGGTGGTGGGCTCGGCGGCCGAGTCCTTCAATGACGGGGTGCGGGCCTATTACTTTGCCTTCGCGGTGCTGGCCTGGTTCTTCTCGCCGCTGGCCTTCGCGGTGGCGGCGGCCCTGGTGGTGGGGGTGCTCTATGTGCGGGAGTTCCGCTCCCACATGCTGGACCTGCTCGGGGACCGCGAGCTGCACTGACGTGCGGCCGACCGGCCCGTGCCCTGTGATGCGAGCGCGGGCCTGGATTCAGTCCGTCTGGACCGGCGCCAGCGCCGGGTCCAGCGACACCCGCTCGTCGAAGACGAAGCAGCCGCCCTGGTAGTGCGCGCCGCCAGCCTCCTCGAAATAGCGCAGGATGCCGCCTTCGAGCTGCAGCACCCGCTCCACGCCGACCTCGCGCATGTAGATCGCGGCCTTCTCGCAGCGGATGCCGCCGGTGCAGAAGCTCACCACCGTCTTGCCTTGCAGGTCGTCCCGGTGGTCCAGGACCGCCTGCGGAAATTCGCTGAACTTGCTGATGCGCCAGTCGATGGTGTTCTCGAAGGTGCCGTGGTCCACCTCGAAGGCGTTGCGCGTGTCCAGGGTGACCACCGGCAGGCCTTCGTCGTCATGGCCCTGGTCCAGCCAGCGGCGCAGGGTGAGGGCGTCCACCGCCGGCGCCCGACCCTCGGAGGGGCGAATGGTCGGATGGTTCATCCGGATGATTTCGCGCTTGACCTTGACCAGCATCCGCTTGAAGGGCTGGGCGTCGGACCAGCTTTCCTTGATCGGCAGCTCGGACAGGCGCGGGTCCGACTGCAGGCGATCCAGGAATTCACGCAGCACTTCGGCCTCACCCGCCAGGAACAGGTTGATGCCTTCCTCGGCCAGCAGGATGGTGCCCTTGAGGCCTGATGCGCGCGCATCCGCGAGCAGGCGCTCACGCAGGGCGTCGCAGTCGGCCAGGGGGATGAACTTGTAGGCGGAAACGTTGAGGATCTGGGGCACGGGAGCAGCATTTTAGGAGGGGTCGTGGGGGCGCCGGCCCGATCAGCCGGGGCCTGCGACTTCCTACAATGGCGGGATGTTCGTTCACCTGCGCCTGCACTCCGAATTTTCCGTGGTCGACGGCACCTGCCGCATCGACGACACCGTGGAGGCCGCCGCGAAGGACGGCCAGCCTGCGCTCGCGATCACCGATCTGAACAATCTGTTCGGCGCGATCAAGTTCTACAAGGCCGCGCGCGGCAAGGGCGTGAAGCCGGTGGTGGGCGCCGAGGTCTGGCTTCAGGGACTGGGTGCCGACGCCTCGCACCTGTCCAAGGTGCTGCTGCTGGTGCAGAACCGGGACGGCTACCTGAACCTGTGCGAGTTGCTGGCCCGCGCCTGGACGAAGAACGTGGTGCGCGCGCAGGGCGTGTGCACGGTGGAGTGGCTGCGCGAGCTTTCGGGCGGGCTGATCTGCCTCTCGGGCGCGCAGGCCGGGCCGGTGGGCCAGGCCCTGGTGCAGGGCGACGCCGCCCGCGCCCGCGAGGCCGCCCTGGCCCTGGCCTCGGTCTTTCCGCATCGCTTCTACCTCGAGCTGCAGCGGGCCGGGCGCCCCGACGACGAGACCCATGTGGCCGGCGCGGTGCAACTGGCCGCGGGCCTGTCGCTGCCGGTGGTGGCCACCCACCCGGTGCAGTTCCTCACTGAAGACGACTACGAGGCGCACGAGGCGCGGGTGTGCATCGCCGAGGGCGAGATCCTGGGCAACCCGCGCCGGGTGCGCAAGTTCACCCGCGAGCAGTACTTCAAGAACGCCGCGCAGATGGAGGCGCTGTTCGCCGACCTGCCCGCGGCGGTGGCCAACACCGCGCAGATCGCGCGCCGCTGCAGCCTCACGCTCGACCTGGGCAAGCCCCGCCTGCCGAATTTCCCGACCCCGAACGGCATGCCGATCGAGGAGTACTTCCGCTTCGCCTCGCACGAGGGCCTGAAGGAGCGCATGGCGCATCTCTACCCCGACGAAGCCCGGCGCGCGAAGGCGAGTC
>CAZCTU010000183.1:0-4001 GCA_964501495.1 uncultured Ramlibacter sp. | reverse complement strand
ACGCCCGGCAGCGCCGGCCTGGACCTGCGTGCCTGCATCGATGCGCCGCTGACCCTGGCGCCCAACGCCTGGCAGCTGGTGCCCACCGGCATGGCGATGTGGCTCAAGGACCCGGCCTATGCCGCCCTGATCCTTCCGCGCTCGGGCCTGGGCCACAAGCACGGCATCGTGCTGGGCAACCTGGTGGGCCTGATCGACAGCGACTACCAGGGCCAGCTGATGGTGAGCTGCTGGAACCGCAGCGACACCGCGTTCACCCTGCAGCCGATGGAGCGGCTGGCGCAGCTGGTCATCGTGCCGGTGGTGCAGGCGCAGTTCAACCTCGTCACCGAGTTCCCCGCCACCGAGCGCGGGGAGGGCGGCTACGGCTCGACCGGCAAGGCCTGAGCGGGGCACGCAGCCTCGAAAGGCCGGGAAGGGTCCGGCCCTGACACCGGCTCGCGCCGTGCGATGACAGGCGGCCGCGGGTTCGCTCCCACACCCCGGGGCTGCGGCGCCCCCTTCAATGGCCGGGATCGCTCCACAGGAGGTTCCCATGCGCCACGTGCCCCTCGTGTCCCTCGCCCCCGTCCTGGCGGCCACCCTGCTGGCGGTGGGCTGTGCCAACACCCCGATGATGGGCGGCAACCCGCCGGCCACCACCGTCTCGACCTCCACGCCGAGCCTGGTCTACGGCCGGGTGTCGAGCATCGAGTACGTGCCGCCCGGCACGCCGACCGCACGCAATTCGAACATCATCGGCGCGGTGGTCGGCGGCGTGGCGGGTGCGGCCCTGGGCCGCACCATCGGCGGCGGCAGCGGCCGTGACGTGGCCACCGTGCTCGGCGGCGTGGCCGGCGCCGCGGTGGGCAGCCAGGTGGGGCGCAATGCGTCGGGCGCCACCACCACCCCGTCCTACCGGGTCACGGTGCAGTCCGACCAGGGCGGGGCCTACACCTACGAAGTAGGCGCGGCCGGCGAGCTCAAGGTCGGTGACCGGGTCCGGGTCGAGAACAACGTGATCTACCGCCAGTGAAGGCGGACCGGCAGCCTGCGTGCAGGCTGCTGCGATGACAGGCTGGCAGCCTCAGTGGAGGCTGCTGCTGCCGGGGGCCTGTGGCTGCACCCGGAAGAAGCCCGCGCCGGCGCTGCCGCGGCCGATCTCGTCCTCGGTCGCCTCGCGCACCCCTTCCACCTTGAGCGACAGGCGCAGCGCGATGCCGGCCAGCGGGTGGTTGGCGTCGAGCACCACATGCTCGGGGTAGATCTCGGTCACGGTGTAGAGCGCGTCCTTCGGGCCGTCGCTGGTGGCGCCTTCGGGCAGCTGCTCGAAGCTCATGCCCTCCTCGAGTTCGCCCGGGAAGAGGGCGCGCGGCTCCAGGAAGACGAGGTTTTCGTCGTAGTCGCCGAAGGCTTCCTCGGGCTCGAGGTGCAGGTTCAGCGTGTCGCCCTTCTCGTGGCCCTGCAGGGCCTCCTCGATCTTGGCCAGCAGGTCATCGCCGCCGACCAGGAATTCGACCGGCACGTCCAGGGTGTCCAGCGTCTCGCCCAAGGTGTCCTTGAGGACCCAGGTGAGCGCGACGACGCATTGTTGGGAGATTTCCATAGGCGAGAATTGTCGCAGCTGCGGCCCCGCCGGGCTGCCAGCCGACCACGACAAGAACCGAATGAGCACACCCGCCCCCGACCAGCCCCTCGCCCTCCTGGGCGGCCTCACCCCGGCCCAGTTCATGAAGCGCCATTGGCAGCGCAAGCCCCTGCTGGTGCGCGGCGCCGTGCCCGGCATGCAGGCCCTGGTGCCGACCGAGCGCCTGTTCGCGCTCGCCGGCCAGGAGGAGGTGGAGTCGCGCCTGGTCTCGCAGCAGGGCGGCGGCCGCTGGCAGCTGCGGCGCGGCCCCTTCGCGGCCGCCGACATTCCGCCGGCCCGCCGCAAGGGCTGGACCCTTCTGGTGCAGGGCATGGACCTGCATGACGACGCGGTGCATGCGCTGATGCAGCAGTTCCGCTTCGTCCCGGAGGCCCGGCTCGACGACCTGATGATCAGCCATGCCACCGACGGCGGCGGCGTGGGCCCGCACTTCGACAGCTACGACGTCTTCCTGCTGCAGGCCCATGGCCGCAGGCGCTGGCGCATCGGCCGCGGCCGCGACCTGTCGTTGCAGCCGGACGTGCCGCTCAAGATCCTCGCCCACTTCGAGCCCGAGGAGGAGTACGTCCTCGAGCCCGGCGACATGCTGTACCTGCCCCCGCGCTGGGCGCACGACGGCGTGGCGGAAGGGGAGTGCCAGACCTACTCCATCGGCTTTCGCGCGCCGCAGCGCGCCGAGCTCGCGCGCGAGCTGCTGCAGCGGGTGGCCGATGAAGCCGGCGAGGCGCTGGAGGAGCGCATGTACCGCGACCCGGGCCAGGAGGCGGTGCGCGCGCCTGGCGCCATCCCCGCCCTGCTGCAGGACTTTGCCCGCGACGCGGTGGCCGCGGCCCTCAAGCAGCCCCAGGCGCTCGAGCGCGCCCTGGGCGAGTACCTCACCGAGCCCAAACCCCAGGTCTGGTTCGAGACGGCGCGCGCCCCGAGCCGAGCGCGCCTGCTGCGGGGCCTGCGCCTCGACGCGCGCTCGCGCATGCTCTACGACGAAAGGTGTATCTACCTCAATGGCGAGAGCTGGCGCGCGGCCGGCGCCGACGCGCGCCTGATGCGCCGGCTCGCGGACCGGCGCGTGTTGGAGGCGAGCGACCTGGCCGCCGCCAGCCCCGAGGCGCTGGCCCTTTTGACCGATTGGTGCGAGGCCGGCTGGGTCACCCTGGCGACTGCGCGGTGACCTACGCGGAAACGCCTAAGGGTTCGTGCCTATAATAGAAGGCTGAGCAGGAAGAGCTCGAGTCCTTCTTGTTCGTCAGTCCCCGGGCGCGTCCAGCGTGAGGGGGCGAATTTTCCGGAAAATTGTTCATCTTCAAAAAAGGAACTGACATGAAGAAATCCGTCGCTCTGGCCGCCCTGTTCGCCGCCGTCGCCCTGACCGCTTGCGGCAAGAAGCAAGAAGCCGCTCCGGCTCCCGCCCCGGCTGCCTCCGCCCCCGCCGCTCCCGCTGCTGACGCCGCCGCTTCCGGCGCCGCCGCCGCCCCGGCCGCTTCCGCCGCTTCCAAGTAATCGATCACTCGATTACCGGAATGAAAAAGCCGCCTTCGGGCGGCTTTTTTCATGCCTGTTCGTTTCGTGCTTCAGGCGCGCAGCCAGGCCGTGCCCTGCTCCTGGTCGGCCACGTGGATCTCGTCCACCGGCCAGCCCAGCGCCCCGGCCAGCGACTCGCGCGCGAGGTCGGGCCGGTTGTTCTGCCGGCTCAGGTGCGCGGCCACCACCTGCCGCAGGCCCCGCGCCTGCAGGGCGATGGCCGCCTCGGCCGCGGCCGCATTGGCCAGGTGGCCGAAGTCGCCGCCCACCCGCTTCTTGAGGAACCAGGGGTAGGGGCCGTTCGCCAGCAGCTCGGCATCGTGGTTGCACTCCAGCAGCACCGTGCCGCAGCCGGCCAGCTGCTCGATCACGTCGGGCGGCACATGGCCCAGGTCGGTGAGGATGCCCAGGCGCGCATCGCCGTCGGTGCAATGCAGCTGCAGCGGCTCGCCGGCGTCGTGCGGCACGTCGAAGGGATGCAGGCGCAGGTCGCCCACCGCGATCACCTGGCCGTGCGCCGCGATGCGCAACAGGCCCTCGAAATCACCCTCGCGCAGGCCGCGGTGGGTGCCCTCACTCATCCAGACCGGAATCCGGTGCTTGCGCGCCAGGCTGCGCGCGCAGCCGATATGGTCGGAATGCTCGTGGGTGATGAAGATCGCGTCGATGTCGGCGAGCAGCACGCCGGCCAGGGCGGCTCGCCGCTCCAGGTCCCGGATGCCCAGGCCGCAGTCGACGAGCACGGTGGTGGAGGTGACACCGCTGCTGGCATGCACCAGTGTGGCGTTGCCCGAGCTGCCGGAGCCCAGGTTCTTGAAGCGGAGCACGAGGCGCGATAGACCCGGCCCCGCGTGGC
>CAZCTU010000182.1:0-4032 GCA_964501495.1 uncultured Ramlibacter sp. | reverse complement strand
CCTCGTCGTAGACGTAGATCAGGTCGATGTCGCTGGAGACATTGAGCTCGCGCGCCCCCAGCTTGCCCATGCCCACCACCCAGAAGCGGGCCCGCTCGCCACTGGCGGTGCGGGGCTGGCCATGCATCGCGTCGAGCTGGGCGAAGGCCTCCTGGCAAGCGCGGTCGAGGGCGAATTCGGCCAGCTCGGTGACCGCGCGGGTGACGTCGCCCAGGGGTGCGCCCTGCTCGCAGTCGAGGGTGACCAGTCGCTCCATCACCAGCTGACGCAGCACCCGCAGGGCAGCGCCGGTGTCATGGCCGCGGGCGCGCAGGGCCTCATAGGCGCCGGCCAGGGTCTCGCGCACCGGGGCGCCCGGCGGCAACAGGAGGAGTTCGTCCGCATAGCGGCGTCGCAGGCGCTGCACGAAGCGCGAGCGGCCTGCGAGGCCGGGGGTGATAATTCCTGCCACTTGCTGTGTTCCCATGAACGATTCGCCAACGCCCTCCCGCTGGTTGCGGGGGCTCTCCCTCGCCGCCGCGGCCCTGTGGTGGCTGCTCGTGGCCCTGTGGCTGGCGCTCGCGCTGGCCTGGGGGGCGTTGCACGGCTGGATTGTGCCGCGTGTGGACGAATGGCGCCCGACGCTGGAACGGGAGGCCTCGCGGGTGCTGGGGGTGCCGGTGCGCATCGGCGCAGTCAGTGCCCGCAGCGACGCCCTCATGCCCTCCTTCGAGCTGTCCGAGGTCGTCCTGCTCGACGCCCAGGCCCGGGAGGCGCTGCGCCTGCCCCGGGTGGTGGTGGCGCTTTCGCCCCGCTCCCTGCTGGACCTGGGCTTCGAGCAGCTCTATATCGAGCGGCCCGAGCTGGAAGTCCGGCGCGACACCGCCGGCCGTCTGTGGGTGGCGGGCCTGGAGGTCACCCGCGGCGGTGGTGAAGAGGGCCAGGCGGCCGACTGGTTCTTCCGCCAGAAAGAGGTGGTGGTGCTGGGCGGCACCCTGCGCTGGATCGACGAGCTGCGCGCCGCCCCGCCCCTGGCCCTGACCGACCTGCGCTTCGTCGCCCGCAACGGCGCCCGCAGCCATGCCCTGCGCCTGGACGCCCGGCCGCCCGCGGACTGGGGCGACACCCTCACCCTGATGGGCCAGATGCGCTCCCCGCTCCTGTCCCAGCACCCGGGCCGCTGGGAGGACTGGCAGGGCGAGCTCTATGCCGATGTCGGCGCCATCGATCTCGCCCGCCTGAGCCCCTACGCCGACCTGGGCGTGGAGCTGCGCAGCGGCCAGGGCCGGGTACGCGCCTGGGCCGACCTCGACCGCGGCCGCCTCGCGGGCGGCCAGGCCGACGTCGACCTGCGCCGGGTCGACGCCCTGCTGGTCGCGGGCAAGCCGCCCCTGGCCCTGGCCTCGGTGGCCGGCAGCTTCGCGGGCAAGCTCACGGGCAAGGGCCTGGGCGAGGGCCTGGGCGAGGGCTTCGAGCTCGCCACCCGCGACCTGCAGTTCGAGACCGCCGACGGCCAGCGCTGGCCCGGCGGCAACCTGGCCCTCACCTGGGAGCCGGCCACCGCCCGCAGCCCCGAGAAGGGCCGCCTGCGCGCCGACCGGCTGGACCTGCAGGCCCTGGCCCGCCTGGCCGAACGCCTGCCCCTGCCCGAGGCCCAGCGCGCCCATCTGGCTCGCCTGCCGCAGGGCGCCGACGGCCCGGCCGGCCTGATCGAGCGGCTAGAGGCCAGCTGGGAGGGCAGCGCCGAGGCGATCAGCAAGTACAAGGTGAGCGGCCGCGCGAGCGGCCTCACGCTGCCGGCCGACGCTGCCAGCCAGCGCCCGGGTCTGCGTGGCCTGACCGTCGAGGGCGACTTCGACGAGGCCGGCGGCAAGGCCCGGGTCGAGGTGGCCCAGGGCGTCCTCGACCTGCCCGGCCTGCTGGCCGAGCCCCGGGTGGTGGTGGACCGCCTCGCCGCCGACCTGCAGTGGAAGCGCGCCGACGGCCGGGTTTCGGTTGGCGCCACCGGCATCCGTGTCGCCAACGCCGACCTCCAGGCCGAGGGCCAGGCCAGCTGGCGCAGTGCCGACCCGGCGCGTGGCGGTCCGGGCCTCCTGGACCTGCAGATGACGATCGCGCGGATCGAGGGCAACCGGGTGTGGCGCTACCTGCCCATCCAGGTGCATCCGAACGCCCGCGACTACGTGCGCGACGCGATCGCCACCGGCCAGGCCTACGACGGCCGGGTGCGGGTGCGCGGCGACCTCCACGACTTCCCCTTCGCCAACAGCAAGAGCGGCGAGTTCCGCATTTCCGCCAAGTTGCGCAATGTCCAGTACGCCTTCGTGCCGCGGGGCCCTGGCGCCGCCTCCGCATCCGGCCAGGCACCCGCCGCCAAGCCCGCCGGCGTCTGGGCGCCGCTGTCCGGCCTGTCCGGCGAGCTTGTCTTCGACCGCGCCAGCCTGCAGGTGCGCAAGGCCCAGGGCCGCTTCGCCGGATCGCCGGGCCTGCAGGTGCAGGCCGAGGCCGCCATTCCCAACCTGGCCGAACCAGTGGTCGGCGTCACCGGCACCGTGCGTGGCCCGCTGGCCGAGGCGCTGGCGGTGTTCAACGCCTCGCCGGTTGCGGCCTCCCTCGGCCAGCCCCTGGCCCAGGTCAGCGCCAGCGGCGCGGCCGAGGTGAAGCTGCAGCTGTCCCTGCCCCTGGCCAGCCTGCCGCGCAGCACGGTGCAGGGCAGCGTGGCCCTGGCGGGCAATGACCTCGCCTTTCCCGGCGCGCCGCCGCTGTCCCGCGTGCGCGGGACCGTCGGCTTCAACGAGCGTGGCTTCACCCTCTCGGGCGTGCAGGCCCGCGCCCTGGGCGGCGACCTGCGCGCCGAGGGCGGCACCCGCAACCCGGCGCCCCCCGCGGGCGAGGCCCACACCCAGCTGCGGATCCAGGGGCAGGCCAGCGCCGAAGGCCTGCGCCAGGCGCAGAACCTCGGCCCGGTGCCGCGCCTGGCGCGGCAGGCGATCGGCAGCACGCCCTACAGCGTCGTGGTCGGCATCAAGCCGGCCGGCGCGGACATCAGCGTCACCAGCAACCTGCAGGGTCTGGCCCTGTCGCTGCCGGCGCCGCTGAACAAGGCCGCTGATGCGGCTTTGCCGCTGCGTTTCGACCTGAGCCACGCCGGCACCCCGTCCCGCCCGCTGGACCAGCTGCGGCTGGACCTGGGCCGCGTGGGCAACTTCCAGTATCTGCGGGACCTCTCGGGCGCGGAGCCGGTGGTGCTGCGCGGCGCGATCGGCATCGGCCTGGCGCCGGGCGAGACGGTGACCCTGCCCGAGCAGGGCGTGGCCGCCAACCTCCTGCTGGTGGGCATCAACCTCGACGACTGGGAGCAGGCCCTGGCCGCACCCGCCACCACCGCCCCCCCTGCGACCGGTAGCGCCGCGCGCGCCCTTGGCACGCCGGCCCTGCAGGCCTACCTGCCCAGCCAGTTCAGCCTGCGGGCGCGCGAGCTCACGATCTCCGGCCGCACCATCAACAACTTCGCGGCCACCGGCAGCCGCGACGGCCTGACCTGGCGCGCCCAGGTCGAGGCCAGCCAGGTGCAGGGCCAGGTCGAGTACCGGCAGCCCGCGCCGGGGGCAGCGGCCGCGGCGGGCAATGGCCGCATCGTGGCGCGGCTGTCGCGGCTGGCCATTCCCGCCACCGCCACCGGCGAGGTGGAAGCGCTGCTGGACCAGCAGACCGCCAGCATGCCCGCCATCGACGTGGTGGTGGAGGACTTTGAACTGCGCGGCAAGAAGCTGGGCCGGCTGGAGATGGAGGCCGCCAACCGGGCCAGTACCACCGGCGCCGGCACCGAATGGCGCCTGGCCAGGCTGGCCCTGTCCATGCCCGAGGCCACGCTCAATGCCAATGGCACCTGGTCAGCGGCCAGCCCGCCACCCGCCCCGGCCGCGCGCGGCGCGGCGCGCCCGAGCGCCGAGCGCCGCCGCACGACGATGAACTTCCGCCTCGACGTGAACGACGGCGGCCAGCTGCTCACCCGCCTGGGCATGAAGGACCTGGTGCGCCGCGGCCGCGGCA
>CAZCTU010000181.1:0-4041 GCA_964501495.1 uncultured Ramlibacter sp. | reverse complement strand
TGACCTTGTCGCCGCCGACCTTCTGCACGTCGCCCTTGTCCAGGAAGCGCACGTCGACGTTGCGTTTGGTGAGCTTGCTGGTGAGGATGTCCTCGACCTGCTGCAGCTGGAACTCGGCGTCGCCGAACAGGGTGATTTCCTTTTCCTTCAGCTCCAGGGCCGCGGAAGTGCCTTTGAAGTCGAAGCGGGTGCCGATTTCCTTGGCCGCGTTTTCCACGGCGTTCTTCACTTCGACCAGGTTGGGTTCGCAGACGGTGTCGAAAGAGGGCATGGGTTCTCCGGGAACGGGTATCTCGGGGTGGGTCGGATGCGACAATTCTCCCATGATCGTCGAGCAACAGGTCCCGCTGCAGCCCCACAACAGCTTCGGCATCGTCGCCAAGGCGCGGGAGCTGGTGCGGGTGCGCGCCGACGAGGACCTGCGCGCCCTCCTGGCCGAGCCGGGCCGGGCCCTGCAACCAAAGTTTGTGCTGGGCGGGGGCAGCAACATCGTCCTCACCGGGGACGTGAAGGCCCTGGTGCTCAAGGTCGAGATCCCCGGGATGCGGGTGGTGGAGGACGGCCCCCGGGCCGCCGTGGTCGAGGCCGGCGCCGGTGTGCCCTGGCACGACTTCGTCACCTGGACGCTGGACCAGGGCCTGGGCGGGCTGGAGAACCTGGCGCTCATTCCCGGCAGCGTGGGCGCGGCCCCGGTGCAGAACGTGGGCGCCTACGGGGTGGAGGTGCAGGACCGCTTCGAGTCGCTGGACGCGATGCACCTGGCGACCGGCCAGGTCTTCACCCTGAACGCGGCGCAATGCGCCTTCGGCTACCGGGATTCGGTGTTCAAGCACGCGCCGGCCGGGACGGATGGCGCGCTCCCGGCCCTCCCTTTGGACCCGGCGCAGGCGGCGGGCTTCGGCCTGGCCGGCCAGGCCCTGATCCTGCGGGTGCGGTTTCGCCTGCCCAAGCCCTGGAAGCCCGAGCTCTCTTACCTGGACCTGCAGCGCAAGGTGGCCGAGACCGGCATCGCCTCGCCCACGGCGCGCCAGATCTACGACTGGGTCTGCGCGATCCGCCGGGCCAAGCTGCCCGACCCGAAGGTGATCGGCAACGCCGGCAGCTTCTTCAAGAACCCCACGGTCACGCCCGAGCAGTGCGCGGACATCATCGCCCGCGAGCCCAACATCGTGCACTACCCCATGCCCGACGGCACGGTGAAGCTCGCCGCCGGCTGGCTGATCGACGCCTGCGGCTGGAAGGGCAAGTCCGTGGGGCAGGCCGGTGTGTACGAGAAGCAGGCCCTGGTGCTGGTGAACCGCGGCGGGGCGACGGGCGGGGAAGTGGTCACCTTGGCGCGGGCCATCCAGACCAGCGTGTATGAGCGCTTCGGCATCCGGCTGGAGCCGGAGCCCGTGGTGGTTTGATCCCGCCTCGGCGTACGGGAGTCAGCGCGCCTGCGTCAACTGCCCCTTCCACTCGGTGACCGTGTCGGTGATCAGCCTGGCCACGATCCGGCTGGCCTGGGTCAGCTGCCCCTGCTTGGGCCGCGCCAGGGTCACATAACGGCGAAGGTCTGGCGCCACGACCTTGGCGGCCTGCAGCCGGCCCTCGCTGATTTCCCGATGGACTGAAAACGGGCCCAGCAGGGCGTACAGGTGCTGGTTGTCCGCGATCAGCTCCTTCTGCAGGGTCAGGGAGTCCGCCTCGACGGCGGCATTCAGCTGGAAGCCCTTGCTCTTGGCGGTCTCGTCGAGGATGGCGCGCCAATGTGCGGGCCTTCGGGGCAGCACGAGCGGAAGCCCCTCGAGTCGCCTGAAGTCGACGGTGCCACCATGCGTGAGCGAGAGGCCAGGGCTGGAGACGAGGTAGGTGCTGGCCACGGTCAGCAGCGACTCGTCCGGCGTCGACGGCTTGTCGTAGCGGAACAGGATGGCCATGTCGACGGCGCCCTCGTCCAGCATCGCATCCAGCTCGCCGCCCTGGCCCTCCCGGATGTTGAGGCTGATACGCGGGTACTCGCGACTCAGGCGCTTGAAGACATGCGTCATCAGCGGATGGGCCGCCGACGGCAGGATGCCCAGTCGCACCGTGCCCATGGGGATGCGTGCCGCCTGGGTGATGTCGGCCAGCAGTTCCTCGCTGTCCTTGACCCAGACCCGCACACGTTGGGCCACCTGGCCACCGAACTCGGTCAGGGCGACGCCGCGCCCGGTGCGCCGGAACAGGGGGGCGCCACAGGCCTTTTCCAGCTCGCTGACCTGTCGGCTGATGTGCGATTGGACGGTCTGTCGGCGAGCCGCCACCCTGGTGAAGCTGCCGGCTTCGGCCACTTCGAGGAACAACTTGAAATGCTGGATCTGCATGGTCGGTCAAGACATGCCAAGAATGGCATGTCTGATTCATCTGATTGCATTCTATGCAGATGGATCGCGCTTGCCCACACTCCACCCACCCCCACCGCAAACAGAAAGAACCATGCGATTCGTGAGTTTCGAGCACCAGGGCCGCGCCAGTTACGGCGTGTGGAAGGACGAGAGCGCCTGGTGGGAGGCGCCTTCAGAGTTCCAGGCCCGCTTCCCAGACCTCAAGTCGGTGATCGCCGCCAGCGCGCTCGAGGCCCTGGCCCAGGCGGCGCAGGCCTCCGGGCGTCTCGTGCAGGCCGCTGATTGCCGGCTGCTGCCGGTGATCCCCAACCCCGGCAAGGTGTTCTGCGTCGGCCTGAACTACAAGACCCATGTCGCCGAGATGAAGCGCGCGGACAGCGAGCACCCGGCCATCTTCACCCGCTTCGCCGACTCCCTCAGCGCCCATGGCGCCCCGCTGCCCAAGCCGGCGGCGACGTCGCGCTTCGATTTCGAGGGCGAGCTGGCCGTCGTGATCGGCAAGCGGGGGCGCCGTATCGCCCAGGCCGATGCCTTCGAGCACATCGCCGGCTACACCTGCTTCAATGACGGCACGGCCCGTGACTGGCAGCGTCACACCCACCAGTGGACGCCGGGCAAGAACTTCCCGGCCACCGGACCGCTGGGCCCGTTCATGGCGGCGCGCCAGGCGGTCCCCGATGTGAACGCGCTGACGCTTCAGACCCGTCTCAACGGCGAGGTCATGCAAAAGGCCAGCCTGTCCGACCTGATCTTCACCCTGCCGGTGATCATCGAGTACCTCTCCGGCTTCACGACCCTCTCGCCCGGCGACGTGATTGCCACAGGCACTCCCGGCGGCGTGGGCGACAAGCGCGAGCCGGCGGTCTACATGAAGGCCGGCGACGTGATCGAGGTCGAGATCTCTGGCCTGGGCACGCTGCGCAACACTGTCGTTGACGAAGCTTGAGGGAGCCCCCATGACTGCATCCAAGAAGTCGCTGCGCATCGCTGTCGACATCGGTGGCACGTTCACCGACATGGCCTGCTTCGATGAGGCGACCGGTGAGATCTCCTTTGGCAAGGCCCTGTCCACACACGGCCACCTGCATGACGGCATCCAGAACACCCTGGACGGCGCCGGCGTGGACCTGACCCACGGCTACCTGTTCCTCCACGGCTCCACCATCGCCATCAACACGCTGCTGGAGCGCAATGGCGCGAAGACGGCCCTGCTGATCACCGAGGGCTTCCGCGACATCTACGAGATCGGTCGTGTCAATCGCCCCGACGCCTACAACCTGTTCTTCTCCAAGCATGTGCCGCTGGTGCCGCGCTCGCAACGCTACGAGGTGACCGAGCGCCTGCGCGCCGACGGCTCGCTGCACAAGCCCCTGGACGAAGAGGGCGTACGCGCCCTGGCCCGCAAGCTGCGCGAGGACCACATCGAGGCGGTGGCTGTCCTGCTGCTGCACTCCTACCGCAACCCGGACCATGAGCGCCGCGTCAAGGCCATCTTGCAGGAGGAGATTCCCGGCGCCTTCGTGACCGCTTCGCACGAGCTTTCACAGGAGTACCGCGAGTTCGAGCGCGTCTCCACCGCCGTCGCCAACGCCTACGTGGGGCCGAGGGTGTCGGCCTACCTGGGCGAGCTGGAGGAGCACCTGGAGGAAAAGGGCTTCGACGGCGACTTCTACGC
>CAZCTU010000180.1:0-4041 GCA_964501495.1 uncultured Ramlibacter sp. | reverse complement strand
TGAAGCTCAAGGAGATCACCTACATCCACGCCGAGGCCTATGCCGCCGGCGAGCTGAAGCACGGCCCGCTGGCCCTGGTCACGGGCGAGATGCCGGTGGTGACGGTGGCTCCCAACGACGCCCTGCTGGAGAAGCTCAAAAGCAATATGCAGGAAGTGCGCGCGCGCGGCGGCGTGCTCTATGTGCTGGCCGACGCGGACACCCGCATCGACAGCGGCGACGGCCTGCACGTGATCCGCATGCCCGAGCACTACGGCGCGCTCTCGCCGCTGCTGCATGTCGTGCCCCTGCAGCTGCTGGCGTACCACACCGCAATCGCGCGGGGGACCGACGTGGACAAGCCGAGGAACCTGGCCAAGAGCGTGACGGTGGAATAAGCCACCGATTCGTGGGGGCCCTTGGTGGACCCGGGGCCTGCGGCTGGCGCTTCAGCGGCCGCAGGCCACCTCGACGTGCGTCTCGGCCATCGTGCCCGGCGCGGCCGGCGACCACTTCGGGTCCTCGAACACGCCGGAGTAGACCACCCGCCCCGAGCCGGTCCGGCCGCTGTACTGGATGATGGAGAAGGTGGCGGCCGTCTCCATATTGCAGTCGACCGCCCGCAGCAGCTTTTCGGAGGAGTAGGTGTCGCCGGTCGAATCGGTGTAGGGCCGGGCGTAGTCCCGCATCAGCCAGAAGCGGACCTTGCCGCCCTGGGGGCGGATGGTCGCCGGGTCGTAGTACTCCTGGTAGACCTGGCTGCTGGGGGCGCCCAGCCACTTCCATTCGGCGTGGGCGCTGGCCGCGGCAAGCAGCATCGCGGCGAAAACGAGACGGCGCATCAAATTCCCTTCGAGGTCGAGATAGTTGATTTTCGCCTGCGATCAGCGAAGGGCCTGCTGATGGCGGGTCCGTGTACTGTCTCCGAGGCGCCAGGCCTGTCCGGGCCGGCGCTACGTGCCCGGGCTGCCCGCCGCTTCACCCGCTCCGGTGGTGCGCTCCAGGCTGGCCAGCAGGCGGGCCCCCAGGCGCGCCTTGATCGCTTCGGAGTAGAAGGGGCAGGTGCCGCGCCCCTCCAGCGCCCGTAATTGGGCGACCGAGATGGCGTGCCTTTGGGCCAGCGCCGTTTCCTCCACCCGCGCGGCCTCACGCAACGTTCTCAGGCGCTCCTCCTGTTCCCGCGTCCAGGCGGACACGGCCGGGCCCTTGCCAAGGCGGTCCGCGAAGTTAGTGGATGTGCGGGATGACACGGTCGGGTGAATGGTCGATCTCAACGGCGTGCAAGTTTCATGCGCTGAGGCCGTTGGAGCTATATCCAAATGGTCTACGGGTGCACTGAGCGACTGCCCCCGTGCTACATTGACCAAATTGACAACAACGAGCTTTTCGCTATGCAACTGAAGTCTCTTCTCCGCTCGATCGCCGCGCTCCTGGCCGCCACGGCCCTGTCCGGCTGCCTGGACATCAACCAGAAGGTCGTCGTCGACAAGGGCGAGCTGGCCTACACCGCCGAAATTCGTGTCGACGCCAAGCTGGCGGCGATGAACGACAAGAAGGGCGGCGTCTGCGGCGCTTTCGCCGAGGCGGGCGGGGATTCGATGAAGGTGCAGGTGGCCGAGGCCGTCGTCGGCGAAAACGTGGTGTGCACGCTCACCGCCAAGGGCCCGATCGAGAAGTTCGCCACCTTCGCCGCGGGCAACAAGGAGACCTCGCTGGTCAACGTGTCGCGCGCCTCCGAAGGCGCCTGGCGCATCGACAGCAGCTTCGACATGAAGGACAAGGCCGGCGCCAACCCGATGATGGAGGGCATGATGCAGGCCATGCTCGCCGGCCGCACCCTGAGCTGGTCGGTCACCGTGCCCAAGGTGCTCGAGACCAATGGCCAGCTGTCCCAGGACGGCAAGTCGGTCACCTGGTCCGTGCCCCTGGCCGCCGCCTACAAGGACAAGCAGTCCTTCTACGTGATCTTCAAGGCCGAGCGCCCCTGGTACGCGTTCATCCTGGACATCATCGAAGCGATCAAGCGCTTCATCGGCTCGCTGTTCGGCGGCGACAAGGCCCCCGCTCCGGCCGCTGCGCCGGCCGCTCCGGCACCCGCCGCCGCTCCGGCTGCTGCGCCCGCCGCCCCGGAGCCTGAGGCGCAAGCCCCCGCCGCGCCGCAGGCCGAGGCCCCGGCCGCTGCTGCCGCCCCGGCCCCTGTCGAAACCGGCCCGATCACCGCCAGTTTCGACTGTGCCAAGGCCGCTTCCGCGCAGGAAAAGCTGGTCTGCGGCGACCGCGAACTGGCCCGCCTCGACGTGGATCTCTCCGCCGCCTACCGCAAGGCCCGCGAAGCCGCGGCCGATCCCAAGGCGCTGCAGGCCGACCAGCTGCAATGGCTGAAGTCCTCCCGCAATGCCTGCGGCGACAAGGCCTGCCTGGTCGACGCCTACAAGGCCCGCCTGGCCCAGCTTTCCCGCTGATCGTCCCTTGCCGGTGCCGAGGGCGCCGCGATGCGGCGCCCCTCAAGCCCGGGCCGGCAGGCCGGTCAGGCGCCGCACCAGCCGGTGCTCCACCTTCTTCTGCGGGGTGATGGCGAAGAACTGTTCTTCCACCCCGTCGCAAGGCGCCACCCGCCGCACGTCGTAGCGGCGCACCAGGTCCTCCTCCACCAGGGAGGCCGCCGGGAACACGCCCATCCCGCCCGCGCCGAAGGTCTTGAGCAGGGCGCTGTCCTCGAACTCCCCCGCCACCCGGGGCCGCAGGCCCTGGCGCTCCAGCCAATGGTCCAGGCGCGCGCGCAGCGCCCCATGGCCCGTGGGCAGCAGCACCGGCAGCTCCCCGCTGGCCAGCGCCGCATGCAGGGCCTCAGCATCCCGACGGTCCTGGGCGGCGGCTGCGCGCATCCCGCGGCCCACTCCCCGGCCCGGCCGTCGGACTGGCACGCCCAGCTGGTCCGCCAGCGCCGTCGCGGCATACCAGGCGACCGGCGAGCTGCCCAGGGGGTGGCCGTAGAGGCGCAGGCTCGGGTTGTTCGGCGGCGGCCGGTCGGAGATGACCAGGTCCAGCTTGTGCAGGGCCAGTTCCCCCAGCAGGCTCTCGAACTCGCCGTCGTGGCACAGGAGCCGCAGGTCCGGCTCCTGCAGCACCGGCGCCAGCAGCCGGTGCACCGCCAGCTTGGGCAGGCCGTCGGGAATGCCCACCGCCAGCCGGATGCCGGCCGAGTCGGCCGCGGCCCGCACCGCATCGGGCAGCGACTCGCCCAGGGCGAAGATCTGCTCGGCCTGGTGCATGGCCGTCACCCCCGCCTCGGTCAGCGCCACGCCGCGCCCGGCCGGCTTGAGCAGGGCGCAGCCCAGGGACTGCTCCAGCTCCCGGACCTGGGTGCTGATGGTCTGCACCGCCATGCCCAGCTGCTCGGCAGCGCGTGACATGCCGCCGGCCTTGGCGACGACCCAGAAGTAATACAAGTGGCGGTAACTGAAATGCAGGGCCATGCCCGATGCTGGCCTATTTCCTGTTTTTCAGGAAGAACCTTCAAGAAATATCTGATTTTTCAGATGGGATTGCGCCGGTAAGGTCCGGGCCTTCGTGGCCACAGGGCGCCTGCCCTTCCCGCCGCGGCCCCCGGCAACACCTCACAGGAAAAGAACGACACCATGGAAACCATCGCTCCCGCCTGGCTGTGGGCCACCTTCGTGGCCATCGTCCTGGTCTCTCTCTTCGTCGACTTCGTCGTGCTCAAGAAACAGGGCGCGCACGAGATCGGGTTTCGCGAGGCCCTGAACTGGTCCGTCATCTGGATCGCGCTCAGCTTCCTGTTCAACGGCCTGCTGTGGTGGGCGGTGCGTGACGCCACCGGTTCGACTGCGGTGGCCAACGAGAAGTCGCTGGAATTCCTCACCGGCTACCTGATCGAGAAGTCGCTGGCGGTGGACAACATCTTCGTGTTCCTGATGATCTTCACCTACTTCGCGGTGCCGCCGGCATTCCAGAAGCGGGTGCTGATGATCGGCATCATCGGCGCGATCGTGCTGCGCACCATCATGATTCTGGTGGGCGGCTGGTTGTTGGCTGAGTTCC
>CAZCTU010000179.1:0-4050 GCA_964501495.1 uncultured Ramlibacter sp. | reverse complement strand
GCACTCCGCCCGTCGCCGCAAGCAGTTCAGCAAGCGCTGATCCTGCCCGCGTCCGGCAAGAGGCCTTGTGCCCCTCGCCGGTCTGCGACAAGGCCGCACCGGTTCGCCGGCGCGGCCTTTTTCATGGGGCCGGGCCGTTGCGTGCCTGCGCGTGGCGACCCCGCGTCCCAATGCCCCTACTGGGGCCGGCCCCAAGCGGGTTGGCCCTTGGAATCGGCCGCGGATGGCCTAATATCCGAGGTATTCATTGAGGAATCACCCATGAGCGCAGTAGCTGAACAAGTGGCCGAGAACACCGAAATGCCGTCCCCGCTGGTCTTCACCGACAGCGCCGCAGCCAAGGTGGCCGACCTGATCGCCGAAGAAGGCAACCCCGACCTCAAGCTGCGTGTCTTCGTGCAAGGCGGCGGCTGCTCCGGCTTCCAGTACGGCTTCACCTTCGACGAGGTGACCAACGAGGACGACACCGTGATGAGCAAGAACGGCGTCTCCCTGCTGATCGACGCGATGAGCTACCAGTACCTCACCGGCGCCGAGATCGACTACAAGGAAGACCTGCAGGGCGCCCAGTTCGTGATCAAGAACCCCAACGCCACCACCACCTGCGGCTGCGGCTCGAGCTTCTCGGTCTGACTTTCCTGCCTGCCCGGCTCATGCCGGGTAGATGCATCCCAGCACACGGGCGCCTTTGGCGCCCGTGATGCTTTGCAGGGGCTGTGCCTGCCCCTGCACCGTCTGCCAGGCCAGCCAGGCGAAGGCCGCCGCCTCCACCTGCAGGGGTGGCAGGCCCAGGTCGCCGGAGGGCAGCACCTGCACGCCGGGCAGCAGGGCCGCCAGGCGCGCCATCAGGTGGGTGTTGAGCGCGCCACCGCCGCACACCACCAGCCGGCCGATGGCGCCACCGCCATGGCGCTGCAGATCCTCGGCGCAGGTGACGGCGGTGAGTTCGGCCAGGGTCGCCTGAACGTCAGCGGCGAGGGCGGCATCGACGGCTGCCGGGCCGGTCGCGGCCCGATCCGCGGACAGATGGGAAGAAAAATGGGCGTCCAGCCAGTCCAGGTGGAACAGGTCCCGCCCGGTGCTCTTGGGCGGCTGGCGCTCGAAAAAGGGCTCGGCCCGCAGGCGCGCCAGCAGGTCGGGCAGCACCCGCCCCGAGGCGGCCCAGGCGCCGCCGGCGTCATAGGCCTGGCCGCGGTGGCGCGCGATCCAGCCATCCATCAGCACGTTGGCGGGGCCACAGTCGAAGCCGGTGCAGCCGCCATCGGCGCGCAGCAGGGTCAGGTTGGCAATGCCGCCCAGATTGAGCAGCGCCAGGCCTTGGCCTTGGGGGACACCCTCGCCGAACCAGGCCCGGTGGAACAGGGGCGCCAGCGGCGCGCCCTGGCCGCCGGCGGCCACGTCCCGGCTGCGGAAGTCGGCCGCCACCGCGATGCCGGTCAGTTCGGCCAGCAGGGCGGGCTGATTGAGCTGCAGGGTGTAGCCGGTGCCGTCGAACTCGCCTGGCCGATGCCGCACGGTCTGGCCATGCGCGCCGATGGCGAGTACTGACTTTGCCGGCACGCCCGCTTTTGCGAGCAGCGCCTGCACGACCTCGGCGTAGACCCGGGCCAGGCCGTTGCCGGCCAGGGCGGCGCGGTGCAGCTCGTTCTCGCCCGGGGTGTTCAGGGCCAGCAGCGCCTGGCGCAGGGCGTCGGGGAAGGGCGCGCTGGCGTGGGCCAGGATGCGCGGGGGCTGGGCGCTGAAGTCGGCCAGCACGCCGTCAACGCCGTCCAGCGAGGTGCCGGACATCAGGCCGATGAAGAGGCCGGTGGCAGGGACGGAGGCAGAGGCAGAGGAGGGGGCGGCGGCGACCTGCGGGGCCACCCGGGCGGCGGGCGCGCCGGAAGCGGAGCCCGGCGCGGGAGTCACCATGCGCGCGCGCCCGGCCTTATTGGGCGCTGGCCGTGGCGGCCAGGGGCGCGGCGCTGTCCAGTTGCAGGCGCATGGCGCCGGCCACCTTGTCGAAGGCGGGGCGGGCCGCAGCCGACAGCGGCACGCCTTCGGCGTTGCGCGCCAGGGTCAGCGGGTCCTTGTGGACGCCGTTGATCCGGAACTCGAAATGCAGGTGCGGGCCAGTGGCCCAGCCGGTGGCACCGACCGCGCCGATGCGCTGGCTTTGGGACACCTTCTGGCCCTTGCGCACGTCGACACGGCTCAGGTGGGCGTAGACGGTGGTGTCGCTGCCGCTGTGCTTGATGAAGACCACGTTGCCGAAGCCGTTCTGCCAGCCGGCGAACTCGACCACGCCGTCGCCGATGCTGCGGACCGGGGTGCCAGTGGGCGCGCCGTAGTCCACGCCCAGGTGGGCCCGCATCTGCTGCAGGACCGGGTGCATGCGCATGGCGAAGCCGCTGGTCACCCGCGAGAACTCCATGGGCGAGGCCAGGTACTGGGTGGTGAGGGTCTTGCCGTCGAGCGAGTAGTAGGTGCCCTTCTTGCCGGGCTCCTGGAACCACACCGCCGTGTGCGACTTGCCGGCGTTGATGAATTCGGCCGACAGGACGCGGCCCGAGCGCATCGGCTCGCCGTCGGCCTCGAGGGTTTCGTAGACCACGCGGAACTGGTCGCCCTTGCGCAGGCCGCGGTGGAAGTCGATGCGGCCGCCGAACAGGTCAGCCATCTGGACCGCGATGTCGTCGGGGATGCGGGCGTCGTCGACCGCCCCGAACAGCGAGCTGCGGATGGTGCCGCCGCCCAGGCGGGAGGTGGCCACCAGGGGCGCGGTCTCCACACGGGAGGTGAACTTGCCGCCTTCGCCGCGCTCGACCACCAGGCGGCGGAAGTTGCCGCTGTCGTCGGCCACCCAGCGGGCGACCAGCTTGCGCAGGCCCTGCTGGCCGTCGGCCTCAGCGCTGAGGTTGCGGCCGTTGCGGCCCAGGACCTGGGTGCGGAAGACGGGGTCGGTCCGCACGAAGGCGGCAGCCGCGGCGTCCACGAGGCCCAGGCGGGCGAACAGGGTTTCGACGGTGTCGGTGGCGCGCACCGTGTCGGAGCGGTACAGGCGCATGGCCTGCAGGTCCAGGGCCTCGATCTGGGCCGCCAGGGGCAGGGGCTGGACGACCTCGGTCACCTGGCGCACCGGCACGTCGGCCGCGTCGGGCCCGAAGCTGGCCACCGCGAAGGCGCCGCCGCCGCCGCCCAGGAGCACGGCCGCCAGCAAGGCGGTGACCTGCTTGGGGTGGTGCTCCAGCACATGCCCCACGCGGGCGGCGATGCGCTGGCTGGCGGCCACGAGACGAGGGCTCAAACGGTGCTCCTGTGGGTGGCCTGCCACGGGGGCTGGCCAGGTCCCGTGCGCCGCAGGCCCGTCCACAGGGACGGCGCGCGCGGCTCGCGCGGGAGATGGTCATGGAAAGGGGAAGTCACCCCGCCCGCGGCCGGCAGGTCGCCAGCAGCCGCGAACTAGAATCGGCTTCCCCTCGAGTTGGCACGAGTATAGCGGCTCGAGCGGGACGTTCCATTCAAGAAAAAGCCTTATGAATCAAGCAGCTGTAACAGAAAGCCCAGCCGTATCCGACCGGGTCCGCGAGGCCCTGGCCGTGTCCCTGCGGGGCTGCGAGGAGCTGCTGCCGCGCGAGGAATGGATCAAAAAGTTGTCCAAATCCGAGGCCACGGGTGTGCCGCTGCGCATCAAGCTGGGCCTGGACCCGACCGCGCCGGACATCCACCTGGGCCACACCGTGGTCCTGAACAAGATGCGCCAGCTCCAGGACCTGGGGCACCAGGTCATCTTCCTGATCGGCGACTTCACCTCCCTGATCGGCGACCCCTCTGGCCGCAACACCACCCGGCCGCCGCTCACGGCCGAGCAGATCAAGCAGAACGCCGAGACCTACTACCGCCAGGCCAGCATGGTGCTGGACCCGGCCAGGACCGAGATCCGCTACAACAGCGAGTGGTCCGAGCCCCTGGGCGCCAGCGGAATGATCCAGCTGGCGGCCAAGTACACCGTGGCCCGGATGATGGAGCGCGACGACTTCCACAAGCGCTTCACCCAGGGCCAGAGCATCT
>CAZCTU010000178.1:0-4076 GCA_964501495.1 uncultured Ramlibacter sp. | reverse complement strand
CGACCGCCTGCAGCGCACCAGCACCTGGCGCGAGAACCTCGAGGGCGGTCTCGACTACCTCAAGGCCGTGGTCATGGACGACAGGCTGGGCATCGCCGCCGAGCTCGAGGCCGACATGCAGCAGGTGGTCGACACCTACGCCTGCGAGTGGAAGGTGGCCGTCACCGACCCCGAGGTCCGCAAGCGGTTCCGGCAGTTCGTGAACTCGGACCAGCCCGATCCCCAGGTGGTCTTCGTCACCGAGCGTGGACAGATCCGCCCGGCCCGTCCCGAGGAAAAGCAGCCCGCGCTGGCGGACTGAACACGCGCCCCGCCATCGTTCCCCGGCTTTCCCCTGGAGTCCCCATGAATAGAGATGATCCCGCCTTCCACGCCGAAGGAGCCACCCTGCGCTGGCAGGCCGTCTGCGCCTTCGACGACATCACGCCCGACACCGGTGTCGGCGCCTGGCTGGACGGCCACGCCATCGCCGTCTTCCGCATGGCGGCCTCGGGCGAGGTCTTCGCCATCGACAACGTCGACCCCCACTCCGGCGCCAGCGTGCTCTCGCGCGGCCTGGTGGGCAACCTCAGCGAGCGTCTGGTGGTGGCCTCCCCCCTCTACAAGCAGCACTTCTGCCTGCAGACCGGCGCCTGCCTCGAATCCCCCGGAATTGCGGTGCGCGCCTACCCGGCGCGCGTCGAGGCCGGCACGGTGTACGTGGCCGCCTGAGGCGCCGGTTCCCCCGCGCCTCCGGCCCACGCCTCACCTGGCTCTTTCCCGTCCCGTTTCTCCCCGCCCGCAGCCCTTCCCCGCCCTCCTCTCTCAACTCCTGGAACCCAAGTGGCCTACCTCGCTCCCTCCGAATTCGTGACCAAAATGGTCGACGCTGGTGAATCCAAGCTGTTCATGGCGCCTCGCGACGCCCTGATCCGCGCCTACATGGCTGGCGCCATCCTGGCCCTGGCGGCGGTCTTCGCCGTTTCGATCACCGTGCAGACCGGCCAGCCGCTCCTGGGGGCGGTCCTCTTCCCGGTCGGCTTCGTGATGCTTTATCTCCTCGGGTTCGACCTGCTCACTGGCGTCTTCATGCTCACTCCGCTGGCCTGGCTGGACAAGCGGCCAGGCGTCACCTGGGCCGGCATCCTGAAGAACTGGGGCATCGTCTTCGTCGGCAACTTCGCCGGCGCCTTCACCGTCGCCCTGCTCATGGCGACCATCTTCACCAACGGCTTCGCCACCGAAGTGAACAAGGTGGGCGCGGCCATCTCCGTGATCGGCGAAAGCCGCACTCTGGGCTATGCCCAGTACGGTGCGGCCGGCATGCTCACGCTTTTCATCCGCGGCATGCTGTGCAACTGGATGGTGTCGACCGGTGTGGTCGGCGCGATGATCTCCACCCATGTGAGCGGCAAGGTGATCGCGATGTGGATGCCCATCATGGTCTTTTTCTACATGACCTTCGAGCACTCGGTGGTCAACATGTTCCTCTTCCCCTTCGGCCTGCTCACCGGCGCGCAGTTCTCCTTCCTGGACTACCTGATCTGGAACGAGATCCCCACCGTGCTGGGCAACCTGGTCGGCGGCCTGGCCTTCACCGGCCTCACCCTCTACACCACCCACCTGAAGACCGCCCCCAAGCGCGCCTTCCGCTGAAGCGGCCCCACGCACCCGCCCCTTGAGCGCCTGCCAGGCCGGCCCCTCACCGGGACGGCCTTGGCCGTCCACCATGCCACTGCAGATCACCGTCGGCCAGCACTCAGAGGCCGGCCGAAAGCCCCTCAACCAGGACTTCCACGGCCTGGCCCTCCCGCAGGAGCCGCAGCGCTCGGCCAAGGGCATCGCCATTGCCCTGGCCGACGGCATCTCCTCCAGCGAGGTGAGCCACCTGGCCAGCGCGGCGGCGGTGCGCACGTTCCTCGATGACTACTACTGCACCTCGGACGCCTGGTCGGTGCGGACCTCGGCGATGCGGGTGCTGGCCGCCACCAACTCATGGCTCTATTCGCAGACCCAGGCCGGCGCGGGCCGCTTCGACAAGGACCGCGGCCATGTCTGCACCTTCAGCGCCCTGGTGCTCAAGTCGCAGACGGCCCACCTGTTCCATATCGGCGACAGCCGCATCTACCGGGTCCACGGCCGCTCCCTGGAGCCGCTGACCCAGGACCACCGGGTCGACCGCGGGGACGGCCGCAGCTACCTGGGCCGAGCCCTGGGCCTGGCCGCCCAGGCCGACATTGACTGCCGCAGCCTGCCGCTGGCGGTGGACGACGTGTTCGTGCTGGCCACCGACGGCGTCTACGAACATCTGAGCCCCGAGGGGATCACGGGCGCGATCGAAGCCTGTGGGCATGACCTGGACCAGGCCGCGCGCGACATCGTCACCCTCGCCCTCGCCGCCGGCAGCAGTGACAACCTCACGGTGCAGATCGTCCGCATCGACGCGCTGCCTGCCCCCGAGGCCGCCGAGCACCGCCAGCAGCTGGCTGGTCTGCCCATCCCGCCCGTCCTGGCGCCCCGCAGCACCCTGGACGGCTACCGGATCGTGCGCGAGCTGCACGCGAGCAGCCGCAGCCATGTTTACCTCGCGGCCGACGAAACGCCCGGCGCCGAGGGCCGCCCGCCGGTGGTGATCAAGACCCCCTCCGTGGACCTTGCCGCCGACCCCGCGCACCTCGAGCGCTTCATGCTCGAGGAATGGGTGGCCCGGCGGATCGACAGCCCCCACGTCCTCAAACCCTGCCTGCCTGACCGCCCCCGCAGCGCGCTCTATGTGGTGATGGAGTACGTGGAGGGCCAGACCCTGGCGCAGTGGATGCGCGACCACCCGAAGCCCTCGCTGGAGGCGGTTCGCGGGCTGGTCACCCAGGTCGCCCGCGGCCTGCGGGCCTTCCACCGGATGGAGATGCTGCACCAGGACCTGCGCCCTCAGAACGTGCTGCTGGACGGCACCGGGACCGCCCGCCTCATCGACTTCGGCTCGGCCACCGTCGCCGGGCTGATGGAGCTGGCGCCCCACCAGGCCCACGCACGCGGAGAGGACGAAGGCCTGCCGGGCGACCTGGCCTACACCGCGCCCGAGTACTTCATGGGCGAAGGCGGCAGCACCCGGTCGGACCAGTACGCCCTGGGCGTGCTGACCTACCAGATGCTCACCGGTCGCCTGCCCTATGGCACACGGGCCGCCCAGGTGCGCGGCCCCGCCGACCGCCGCAAGCTGGCCTATGACCCGGCCACAGGCATTTGCCGAGACCTGCCGGCCTGGGTCGACGAGGCACTGCGGGTGGCGGTCCACCCCGACCCGGATCAGCGCCATGGTGACCTGGACGAGTTCCTCCACGCCCTGCACCACCCCAGTCCCGCCTTCCTGGCGCGCCGGCGTCCGCCGCTGGTGGAGCGGCACCCGGTCGCGTTCTGGAAGGCCCTGTCGCTGCTCCTGGGAGTCGCGCTGGCGGCGTCCCTGGCCTGGCACGCCCTGGGGCACTGAACCCCTTTCCACCGGGCCCCGCCCCTGATCGCCCGACCCGCAAAAGACAAGGCCGCCTAAGGGCGGCCTTGCTCCGATAGCCGAGGATCCCTTCAGGACCCGTCGGTACCGACCTCTTCGGGTTCCGGCTTGGACTTGCCCTCCTTCTTCGGCAGGGGCTGGATGTCCAGCTGGACCTCGTCCTTGTCGTCCAGGTCCACGGTGAGCCGCCCGCCGTCGGTGAGGCGACCGAACAGCAGCTCGTCGGCCAGGGCCTTGCGGATCGTGTCCTGGATCAGGCGCTGCATCGGCCGCGCGCCCATGAGGGGGTCGAAGCCCTTCTTGGCCAGGAACTTGCGCAGGGTGTCGGTGAAGGTGACCTCTACCTTCTTCTCCTGCAGCTGCTGCTCGAGCACCAGCAGGAACTTGTCCACCACCCGCAGGATGACCTGCTCGTCCAGCGGCTTGAAGCTCACGATGGCGTCCAGGCGGTTGCGGAACTCCGGCGTGAACAGCCGCTTGATGTCGGCCATCTCGTCACCGGCCGCGCGCGGGTTGGTGAAGCCGATGGTGGCCTTGTTCATGGTCTCGGCGCCCGCGTTGGTGGTCATGATGATGATCACGTTGCGGA
>CAZCTU010000177.1:0-4077 GCA_964501495.1 uncultured Ramlibacter sp. | reverse complement strand
TGATGGAGATGCCGCCGCTGTCGAAGGTGATGCCCTTGCCCACCAGCACCACCGGCGCCTGCGTGGCCGGCGCGCCCTGGTACTGCAGCACGATGAAGCGCAGCGGCTCCCGCGAGCCCTGGGCCACGCCCAGGAAGGCGCCCATGCCCAGCTTCTCGACCTCTTTCGGGCCGAGCACCTGGCAGCGGATGCCGCCGGCCTTGGCCAGCTTGCGCGCCTCCTGCGCCAGGTAGGTGGGGGTGGCGACGTTGGGCGGCAGGTCGCCCAGGCCGCGGGCCAGATCCACGCCGAGGCCGGTGGCCTGGGCGGCACGGAAGTCCTCGCGCAGCGACTGCGCGTCGGCCACGCCCAGCACCACCCGGCGCAGCTCGCGCGGTTCGGCCTTGGACTTGGTGGCGGTATAGGCGTAGCTCGCGTCGCGGACAGCGGCCATCGCGGCGCGCAGCGCGGCGCCGCCATCGGCGCCTGCGTCACGGCCCGTCGCCGCGGGCAGCCACACGAGCAGGCGCTGGGCGCCGCTGCCCTTGAGGCCGGTGACGGCAGCGGCGACGGCCTGCTGGACCCGGCGCGGCTGGCCCTGGCCGATGGAGACCATCAGCACCCGCTCGGCGGCGACGCCCTCGGGGCGCCACATGGCCAGGGCCTTGCCCGGCTTGGCAGGGTCGAGCGCCTTGGCGGCGATGGCGTCGGCCACCCGCTGCGCGAGCGGGGCGCGGCCTCGTGCGGCGCCGGGCTCGAAGCCTTCCGGCACCAGCACCAGAAGCGCGTCGGCCTTTTCGCGGCCGGCGGCGGCCAGGTCCAGGGTCTTGAGTTCGAAGTCCATAATCGCTTGGTTTTCTGGGACTGTTCTGAGACTGTTCGCGTCGATGTTATTCCATTCCTCCCTGCGCAAGGAGCTCGCCCGCAGCTTCGGCGCGACCCTGGTGGTGCTGGTGACGATCGTGATGACGATCACCCTGATCCGCACCCTGGGCCAGGCCAGCCGGGGCATCGTCGACCCGCAGGAAGTCATGCTGGCCATGGGCTACACGATGGTGGGCAACATGCCGCCCGTGCTCACGCTGGCGCTTTTCATCTCGGTGGTGGGCACGCTCTCTCGCATGTACCGCGACAGCGAGATGGTGATCTGGTTCACCGCCGGCCAGGGCCCGACCGGGCTGCTGCGCCCCCTTCTCGGCTTCGCCTGGCCCATCGTCGTCGCGGTGGCGGTGCTGGCCCTGGTGGGCTGGCCCTGGGCCAACCGCAAGACCACCGAACTCGAGGACCGCTACGGCAGCCGCGGTGACCTGCAGCGCGTGGCGCCCGGCCAGTTCCAGGAGTCGGCCGGCGGCAACCGGGTCTTCTTCCTGGACAAGGACACGCCCGACAACAAGTCCGGCCACAACGTCTTCATCGCCACCACCGAGCGGGGCAAGGAGGCAGTCACCTCGGCCCGCAGCGGCCGCGTGGTCGCCGAGGGCGAGAGCCAGTTCCTGCTGCTGTCCGACGGCCAGCGCATCGAGCGCCGCGCCGGCAGCACCGAGATGCGGGTCACCGACTTCGCCGAGCTCGGCACCCGCGTCGGCGAGGCCGCCGCCAAGGTGCGCGACAACCTCCCGACCCGCACCCGCAGCACCCTGGAGCTGCTGCGCGACCCGGCCCCGCCGCACCTGGGCGAGCTCTCGTGGCGACTCGGCCTGGTGCTGGCAGCCCTGAACTTCGCGGTCATTGCCCTCAACCTCTCGGGCGTGAACCCGCGCGCCTCGCGCAGCGGCAACCTGCTGTTCGCGCTGTTCACCTTCATCGTCTATTTCAATTTGCTCAACGTCGGCCAGAACTGGATCTCGACCGGCCGGGTGGGTTTCGCCGCCTTCCTGCTGGGGCTGCACGGCAGCGTGATGGCGCTGTCGCTGCTGTGGCTGTCGCGGCACTCGCTGGCCTGGCGCCTGCGGGCCAACCGGTCACCAGCGAAGCCCCCCCAGGGAGACTGCAAGTGAACACGCTGCGCCGCTACGTCTACCGCGAGATCCTGGGCGCGGTGCTCTTCGTCACCGTGGGCTTCCTGGCCCTGTTCTTCTTCTTCGACTTCGTCGACGAGCTCGGACGCGTCGGCCGGCTGGCCGAGGCCTGGCGCGTGCCGCAGGCGGCCCTGTACGTGCTGCTGCTGGCGCCCAGCCGCCTGTACGAGCTGATGCCGATCTCGGTCCTGATTGGCACCATCTTCGTGCTGGCCCGCATGGCGCAGAACTCCGAGTACACCATCCTGCGCACCTCCGGCCTGGACCCGGGCCGGGCGCTGGCGCTGCTGCTGGCGCTGGGCGCGCTGTTCAGCGCCCTCACCTTCGCCACCGGCGAATACCTCGCGCCGGCCGCCGACCGGGCCGCCGCCCTGCTCAAGGCCCGCTACCAGGGCCGGCTGTCGGTGGGACTCACCGGCGCCTGGCTCAAGGAAAGGCAGGACGAGCGCACCTACACCGTCAACGTCGGCTCGATGGCGCCGGACGGCACGCTGCGCGGTGTCCGCATCTTCGAGGCCGATTCCCGCGGCATGCTGGTCACCATGACCCAGGCTGCCCGCGCCAAGGTCGACAACGAGGCCTGGACCTTGGAGCAGGTCGACCGCACCCGCTTTCAACCGGGCGAAGGCCTGCAGGCCAGCACCGCAACCCGGCACGAGGCCCAGGCCAGCTGGCCCACCGGCATCAGCGCCGAGATGGTCTCGGTGGCGCTCCTGAAGCCCGAACGCATGTCCACCCTGGACCTGTTCCGGTACATGCGGCACCTCGACGCCAACGGCCAGACCTCGCAGCGCTATGAGATCGAGTTCTGGCGCAAGGTGTTCTACCCCCTGTCCTGCCTGGTGATGATGGTGCTCGCCCTCCCCTTCGCCTACCTCCATTTCCGATCGGGCGGGATCAGCGCGATGGTGTTCATCGGCATCCTCTTCGGGATCAGCTTCTTCCTCCTGAACAACGTCTTCGGTCACGTGGGCAACCTGCAGAAGTGGCAGCCCTGGGTGGCGGCGGCGGCGCCAGGCCTCCTGTATTCGCTGATGTCGCTGGGCGCCTTTGGCTGGCTGGTCCTCAGACGATGAGCCCGACCCCCTCCCCCCTCATGCAACGCGGCATTCTTCTTTTCGCCCATGGCTCCCGCGACCCGCTCTGGCGCGGACCGATGGACGCGGTCGCCCGCCGGGTGGCCGAGCGCGAGCCGGGCACGCCGGTGCGCCTCGCCTTCCTCGAGCTCTGCGCACCCGACCTGCCCGCCGCCGGCGCCGAGCTGGCCGGCCTGGGCCTGGCCGAAGTGACCATCGTCCCGCTGTTCCTGGGCGTGGGCCGCCATGCGCGCGAGGACCTGCCGGGGCTGGTGCAGGGCCTGCGCGAGGCGCACCCGTCGGTGCGCTGGGTCCTGCAAGCGACCGTGGGCGAAGACCCGCGCCTGCTCGACCTGCTGGCCGAGGTCGCCCTGGGGCGCTGAAGCCCGCCAGGCGCGAGGCGAGGCTGCATCATTTCCGCTTAACACCGTCTGGTTTGATAGACGGCTGCGGCATAATGAATCCCAGCTTTATCCGGGATTCCATATGAACCTTCACCAGTTCCGCTTCGTCCAGGAAGCCGCCCGCCGCAACCTCAACCTCACCGAGGCGGCTAAGGCCCTGCACACCTCGCAGCCCGGCGTCTCCAAGGCGATCATCGAACTGGAAGAGGAACTTGGCGTCGAGATCTTCGCCCGCCACGGCAAGCGCCTCAAGCGCATCACCGAGCCCGGCCAGCACGTCCTCAAGAGCATCGAACTGATCATGCGCGAGGTCGGCAACTTGAAGCGCATCGGCGAGCAGTTCAGCGCCCAGGACTCGGGCACCCTGTCCATCGCCACCACCCACACCCAGGCCCGCTACGTGCTCCCGGTGCCGGTGGCCAAGCTGCGCGAGGCCTACCCCAAGGTCAATGTGAGCCTGCACCAGGGCTCGCCCGACCAGGTAGCCAAGATGGTCCTGGAAGAAGTGGCCGAGATCGGCATCGCCACTGAGTCGCTGGCCGACTATCCCGAGCTGGTCACCCTCCCCTGCTACGAGTGGCAGCACGTGCTGGTGCTGCC
>CAZCTU010000176.1:0-4103 GCA_964501495.1 uncultured Ramlibacter sp. | reverse complement strand
AGCACACCCCAGTCCGGCACCGTGACCGAAGACGGGCAGTTGACCGCCAGCGGTCGAGTCACCGCCACCGACGTTGACCATGGGGCGGTGTTGACCTACAGCGGCGACGCGATAGGTACCTTTGGCACCTTCACGGTGGAAGCCGACGGCCGATGGACCTACACCCTCCACAACGATGCGGCGCTTGTGCAGTCAATGGGGGAAGGGGATTTTTGGTCCGAGACGTTCAATGTCACGGTCACCGACGACCAGGGCGCCAATGCCGCTGAGGACCCGGGGGGCACCGTCATCATCACCATCCGGGGCACCAACGATGCGCCCGAGGTCTCGGGGGCCGTCGCAGGGACGGCGATTGCCAATGGCGCTGCCTCCACGCTCGATGCGCTGGCCCATGCCAGTGACGCCGATGACAACACCCTGCTGCAGGTCGTCGCTCCGGCCACACTGCCTGCTGGCGTCACCTATGACGAGACCACGCACAGCTTCACGCTGGACCCGACGAATCCGGCGTATCAGAGCGTCCTTGCGGGTCAGGGCGTTCCCGTTTCCGTGAATTACATGGTGACCGACGGTTTGGCGATCACGCCAGCCTCCGCAGAGTGGACGGTTGCGGGTGTTAACCATGCGCCTACCGCGCTCAAATTCACCGCCGCGAACTGGACTTCCGACACCACCTTGCCCGGTGCGGGCGTCACGATCGGCACGATGAGCGCAGTGGATGTGGATGGAGACCCGTTGACCTGGTCGGTCCAGGGGGACCCTAATTTCTCGATCAATGGCCTGGGCCAGCTTTCCAGCAGCGTTGGCCTGGCCCCGTCGAGTGTCTACAGTCTCACACTGTCCGTGTCGGATTCGCCCGACCCAGGTGGCGCCGTGAGCTCCCAGCAACTCATCATCTCGACGGGTACCAGTGGGGTCGATACGACCCGCTTCGCCTTGTCGACAGAGAGCGCCCATTACCTGATCTATGCGCTGGGGAGCGGCACCGTGTCTTCGAGTGAGGTGATCTTTACCGGATCAGGTGATGACATCGTCTTCGGCCAAGGCGGACGAGACGGCATTTTTGCAGGTGCTGGAGATGACGTGCTTTATGGCGGGGGCGGGGATGACAGCCTGTTTTCTGATCCCGGCAATGACATTTTGGTCGGTGGTCCGGGCAACGACTTCTTCGTTTTCGACGACTTCGTGCCGCTGGCAGATATGGGGGGGGACCGAATCGAAGACTTTTACGTAGGGAGAGACAAGATCGCCCTCGGCGACCAGACGTTCGCCGGACTTCCTCCCGTATCCAACAACACCATCAGCTTCAATCCGAGCCAGTTTGCGAGCGTGACTTCAATGGCGGACCTGGTTGGTGACGGCGTCCGGATCGTCGCCCATGTCCGGACGGATGGATGGGTTGACGTTCTTTACGACTCCAATGGCGGTACGCTTGACAACGCCATCCACTTCTTGACGGTGGGGTTCGACCCCGCCTCGTCGACCGTTCTCTCTTCCACCGATTTTTTGGTGAGTTGAACCCAGACGGTCCTCGGTGGTCACGCCTGCGTTGGCTGCGCCTTCACCCGCGCCGCCAGCGCCACCAGCACCAGCACCGGCACCCCCAGGCCTGCGGTGGCCAGGAAGAAATCGGCGTAGCCGTGCGCGTCGACGAACTGGCCCGAGAAGCCCGCCAGCCACTTGGGCAGCAGCAGCATGATCGAGCTAAAGAGCGCGTACTGCGTGGCCGAATAGCTCACGTTGGTGAGTCCTGAGAGGTAGGCGATGAAGGCCGCCGAGGCGATGCCCGAGGCCAGGTTGTCGGCGGAGACGACGACGATCAGCGCCTGCACGTCGTGGCCGCGGCTGGCCAGCCACGCGAACAGCAGGTTGGTGGCGGCGCTGAGCACCGCGCCCAGCATCAGCACCCGCATCACGCCCAGGCGCAGGGCCAGCACGCCGCCGATGAAGGAGCCGGCCAGCGTCATCACCACGCCGTAGACCTTGCTCACCGCGGCCACTTCGTCCTTGGTGAAGCCCATGTCCACGTAGAAGGGGTTGGCCATGATGCCCATGACCACGTCGCTGATGCGATAGACCGCGATCAGCCCCAGCACCAGCGCGGCCTGCCAGCGGTAGCGGCGGATGAAGTCGGCGAAGGGCTCGACCACGGCCTCGCGCAGCCAGGCGGCGGCGCCGCGCGCGGGCTTCAGGGGCCGGGGCGCGGGCTCGGGTGAGAGCAGCACCGTGAGCAGGCCCAGGCCCATGGAGCCAGCCATCGCGAGGTAGGCGGTTTGCCAGGCGGCCTGCTGGTAAGCGGAGGTGGCGGCCTGGGCCACGGCGGCACCGGCTGCCGAAGCGGCCGACGCTGCGCCACTGGCGGCGGGGGCCAATGCGGGCGCCTCGGCCCGCGCGGCGATCCACAGCACGCCGGCGCCGGCCCAGATCATGGCCAGGCGGTAGCCGGTCTGGTAAGCCGCGGCCAGGGCGGCCTGGTGCGCGGTGTCGGCCGACTCGATGCGGAAGGCGTCGAGCGCAATGTCCTGCGTCGCCGAACCAAAGGCCACCAGCAGCGCGAAGCCGACCATGGCCTGCAGCTGCTCCTGCGGGTTGGACAGCGCCATGCCCACCAGGCCCCCGATCACCACCAACTGCGCCAGCAGCAGCCATGCCCGGCGCCGGCCCAGCCAGCGGGTCAGGCCCGGCAGCGGCAGCCGGTCGACCAGCGGCGCCCAGGCCCACTTGAAGCCGTAGGCCAGGCCCACCCAGGAGAGGAAGCCGATGGTGGTGCGGTCGATGCCGGCCTCGCGCAGGCGAAAGCTCAGGGTGCCCAGCACCAGCAGCAGGGGCAGGCCGGCGGCGAACCCGAGCAGCAGCATGCGCCAGGTGGCGAGCTCCAGGTAAACGTGGAGAGCGGCGAGCCAGCCCGGGGCGGGCGCGGCGGGTACTTCAGGCGCGGAGGGGGCGGCCGATTCCCGACCCGCGGCGGTGGTGTCTGACTTGCGCATGGTGCCGCGTCATTATCATGGGCCGCATGTGCCGCGCCTGCTACGAACTTCTTGCCGAGGCCGCTCCTTCCGGCCTTCACGAGACCCGCCCTGCGCCCACCCAGCGGGCGCAGGCCTGGCACCCGCGCCGGGCCTTCCTGCTCGCCGCCGGCGCCGTGACGGCGACGGCCGCCGTGCCCGCCCTGGCCCAGGTCGATGTCGGCGAAGCCTCGCGCCTTCGCAACCTCGTGCCCGCCGGCGAGATCGAGTCCGCCTCGGGCCAGGAGTACGCCCGCATGCTGGCCGACGCCCGCAGCAAGCGTGCCCTGGCCCCCGACGACTACCCGCAGCTGCAGCGCCTGCGCGCCATCGCGCAGCGCCTGATCCCGATCGCGCCGCGCTGGAACGACCGCGCCCGCGGCTGGAAGTGGGAGGTCAACCTGATCGGCAGCAACCAGATCAACGCCTTCTGCATGCCGGGCGGCAAGATCGCCTTCTTCACCGGCCTGCTCGAAAAGCTCGCGCTCACCGAAGACGAGACCGCGGTGGTGATGGGGCACGAGATGGCGCACGCCTTGCGCGAACACGCGCGCTCGCGCATCGCCAAGACCCAGGGCACCAGCATGGGCCTGTCGGTGCTGTCGCAGATGCTGGGCCTGGGCAACATGGGCAGCTTCGCCGCCAACCTGGGCACCGAGCTGCTGTCTCTGCGCTTCTCGCGCGACGACGAGTCCGAGGCCGACCTGGTGGGCCTGGAGCTGGCCGCGCGCGGCGGCTACGACCCGCAGGCCTCCGTCTCGCTGTGGGAGAAGATGGCCAAGGCCAGCGGCGGTGGCGAGGGCCCGGCCTTCCTCTCTACCCACCCGACCGGCCCCGACCGCATCGCGCGGCTGCGGGCCAATGTGCCCAAGGTGCAGGGCCTGTACGAGCAGGCGCGCGGCGGGCGCTGAAGGCTGCCCGGCCCCGACCGCCGCCCGGGCGGGCGCTCAGGTTCCGCCGACGAAGGGGTTGGTCTGGCGCTCGCGGCCGAAGGTGCTCTCGGGCCCGTGGCCGGGAATGAACACCGTCTCGTCGCCCATGGGCCACAGGCGCTGGGTGATGCTGTCGATCAGTTGCTGGTGGTTGCCCTGCGGAAAG
>CAZCTU010000175.1:357-4109 GCA_964501495.1 uncultured Ramlibacter sp. | reverse complement strand
GGATGGCGGAAGGCTTGGACGCCTGTTGAGACAAAAGCACTGGGTTCTCCGGATGATGCGGGTACGCCCAAACACGACCGGTGGCTATCTGCCCGCGAGAGACGGGCGCCCGGTGTTGCTTTTGTTCAGGGGATAGGCGGGGGTTGCGCTAGGCGTACGGGTTTGCGGGAAAGCCGCTGATTATAGCCTTGCCCCAGAGGGCTCCCTCGGGGAAACCCGGGGATCCCAGGCCTGTTTTCCGGGCTTTCGGTACGGACTGGCGGCAGGTCCGCGCCGATCCGGCCCGGGCGCCGGCTTCAGGCCCGGGCCGCGGCGCTGGCGTGCAGGCAAATGGCCGCCGCGGTGGCCACGTTGAGGGACTCCTCGCCCCCCGGCTGGACGATGCGCACGGACCCGGTGCACAGGGCGGCGGCGCCCTCGCCCACGCCCTGCCCCTCGTGGCCGAAGACCCAGGCGCAGGGCCAGGGCAGCGGCATCCGGTGCAGCCACTCGCCCGCGTGCGAGCTGGTGGCCAGGCGGGGCATGGCCAGGCGGCCCAGGGCCTCGGGCTCGGCCGATTCGATCAGCGACAGGCCGAAATGCGCGCCCATGCCGGCCCGCAGCACCTTGGGCGACCACAGGGCGGCGGTGCCCTTGAGGGCCAGCACCTGGGTGAAGCCGAAGGCCGAGGCGCAGCGCAGGATGGCGCCGACGTTGCCTGCGTCCTGCAGCCGGTCCAGGACCACGGTGGCCGCACCGGGGTCCAGCTCGGGCGCGGCCGGCAGCGGCATCACGAAGCCCATGCGGGCCGGCGACTCGAGGCCGCTGATCGACTGGAACAGGGCGTCGGGCAGGATGACGGTGCGCACCGGGGCCGCGCCGAGGTCGAGCGCGCCGTTCTGCTCCCACAGGCTCTGGGCGTAGACCGCCACCTCGGGCCGGCCGCCCCGGGCCAGCAGGGCCCGGCACAGGTGGTCGCCCTCGAGCCAGACGCGGCCTTGGCGGCGGTAGCCGGTGGCGTCCTGGGCCAGGCGGCGCAGGTCCTTGAGCCAGGGGTTGTCGCGGGATTCGATGCGGGTCAGGGTGTCGGCCATGGTCAGGATGGAATAGGGTCAGGCCGGAAGCCGGGCCGCCGAGGGACCGGCAGGAGGCAGCACGGCAGCCACCGGCGAGAAGGACCGGCGGTGCTCGGGGCAGGCGCCATGGGCGCGCAGCGCCTCCAGGTGCTCGGCGGTGCCGTAGCCCTTGTGGCGGTCAAAGCCGTACTGGGGAAACTGCTCGTGGAAGGCGGCGCACCAGCGGTCCCGGTGCACCTTGGCCAGGATGGAGGCGGCGCTGATCGCCTGCACCTTGGCGTCGCCGCCGACGATGGCCTCGCACAGCACCTCCAGGCGCGGCAGGCGGTTGCCATCGACCAGCACCTTGGCGGGCTTGAGCCGCAGGCCTTCGACCGCGCGCTGCATGGCCAGCATCGTGGCCTGCAGGATGTTGAGGCGGTCGATCTCCTCCACGCTCGCCTCGCCGATGCTGCAGCACAGGGCCTTGGCGCGGATCTCGTCGTAGAGGCGCTCGCGGCGAAGGGCGGTGAGCGCCTTGGAGTCGGCCAGGCCCGCGATCGGGCGGGTGTCGTCGAGGATGACGGCGGCGGCCACCACCGGGCCGGCCAGGGGGCCGCGGCCGGCCTCGTCCACGCCGGCGACCAGGCCCACCGGGTCCCAGTCGAGGCTGACCTGCACCGGCGCCGTATGCGGAGCGCGGCGGCGGCGGACGGGGCTAGGAGGCGAGGACTCTTTCGATGGCATCGGTGGCAAGGGCGGCGGTGTCGCGGCGAAGCTGCTCGTGCAGGCCGTGGAAGCGGGCCTGGAGGGAGGCGATTTTCGCAGGCGAATCGAGCCAGGCCATCACCGAGCGGGCCAGCAGCTGCGGCGTGCAATCGTGCTGCAGCAGTTCGGGCACCGCCATTTCCCGCAGCAGGATGTTGGGCAGGCCCACCCAGGGCTGCAAGGCCTGCCGCTTCATCAGCTGCCAGCTGAGGGGGTTCATGCGGTAGCCGATCACCATCGGCCGCTTGTAAAGCGCCGCCTCGAGCGTTGCCGTGCCGCTGGCGATCAGGGTGACGTCGCAGGCGGCCAGCACCTCGTGCGAGCGCCCCGTCACCACCTTGACCGCGTCCCACAGGCCTGCGCGGGCCACCGCCTCGCGAATCGAGTCCACCTGCGACGGCACCGCCGGCACCACGATGCGCAGGCCGGGCCGCTTGACCCGCACCCGGTAGGCCGCCTCGAGGAAGGCGGAGGCCAGGTACTGCACCTCGGAGGCGCGGCTGCCCGGAAGCACGGCCAGCACCTCGCCCCGCTCGGGCAGGCCCAGCGCGCGGCGGGCCTCGAGCTTGTCGGGGTCCTGGGGAATGACGCTGGCCAGGGGGTGGCCGACATAGGTGGCGGGGATGCCGTGCTGCGCCAGGAGCTCCGGCTCGAAGGGGAACAGGCACAGCACGTGGTCGGCGGCGCGGCGGATCTTCTCCACCCGGCCGGGCCGCCAGGCCCAGATCGAGGGGCAGACGAAGTGCACGGTGCGCAGGCCGGCGCCGCGCAGGTCGGCCTCGAGGTCGAGGTTGAAGTCGGGCGCGTCGACGCCGATGAACAGGTCGGGCCGGTCGGCCAGCAGGCGCTCCTTGAGCGCCTTGCGGATGCCGACGATGCCGCGGTAGTGCCGCAGCACCTCGATGTAGCCGCGCACCGCCAGGCGCTCAGCGGGCCAGTCAGCGCGGAAGCCGTTGCCCTTCATGACCGGGCCGCCGATGCCCCAGGCGCTCATGTCCGGCCAGCGCCGGCGCATGCCCTCCAGCAGAAGGCCGGCCAGCAGGTCACCGGAGACCTCTCCCGCGACCATGCCGACCTTGAGCGTCATCGTCCTGCCCGCCCTGCCCTCAGCGCACGATCCCGCGCTGGGGCGAGACGCCCTGCAGGAAGGCCGACATCATGTCGACGTCGGGCCGGGCCTCGGGGGTGTCGTCCGCCAGGGCGGCGATGCGGGCCTGGGCCTGCTCCAGGGTGAGGCCGTCGCGGTACAGGGCCTTGTGCATCGCCTTGACGGCAGCCACGCGCGCGGGCGAAAAGCCCCGGCGGCGCAGGCCTTCGTAGTTCATCGAGCGCGCCGAGGCCGGCTGGCCCTGGCTCATGACGAAGGGCGGCTGGTCGGCGAAGAGCAGCGAGCACATCGCGGTCATGCCGTGCGCGCCGATGCGCACGAACTGGTGGACCACGGTGAAGCCGCCGAGGATCACCCAGTCGCCCACCTCGACGTGGCCGGCGATCTGGGAGTTGTTGGCGAAGATGGTGTGATTGCCGACGATGCAGTCGTGGGCGACGTGGGTGTAGGCCATCAGCCAGTTGTCGCTGCCGATGCGGGTGACACCGCCACCACCGGGCGAGCCGATGTTGAAGGTGGTGAATTCGCGGATCGTGTTGCGGTCGCCGATGATCAGCTCGCAGGGCTCGCCCGCGTACTTCTTGTCCTGCGGGATCGCGCCGAGCGAGGCGAACTGGAAGATGCGGTTATCCCGGCCAATGGTGGTGTGGCCCTCGATCACGCAGTGCGGGCCGATGGTGGTGCCCGCGCCGATCGTGACGTGCTCGCCGATGACGCTGTAGGGCCCGATGGTGACCGAGGGGTCGATGCGGGCGCCGGGCGCGACGATGGCGGTGGGATGGATGTTCTGGCTCAACGCCCGGTCCTTCAGGCGATGCGGCGCATGGTGCACATGAGCTCAG
>CAZCTU010000175.1:0-347 GCA_964501495.1 uncultured Ramlibacter sp. | reverse complement strand
ATCGTGGTGTGCCCCTCGATCACGCAGTGCGGGCCCACGGTGGTGCCCGCCCCGATCTTCACGTGGGGACCGATGACGGTGTACGGCCCGATCGACACCGAGGGGTCGATCTGGGCGCCTTCGGCGACGATGGCGGTGGGGTGAATCTGGCCCTGCACGAGCGGCCCTTCCTTGCTGGTCGTCAAAAACTTCAGTCGATGCGGCGCATCGTGCACATGAGGTCGGCTTCGCAGGCGACTTCGCCGCCCACGCGGGTGATGTCCTTGAACTTGTAGATGCCGGCCTTGGCGCGCTCGATGGTGACTTCCATCATCAGCTGGTCACCCTGCTCCACCGGGCGCTTGAAG
>CAZCTU010000174.1:0-4113 GCA_964501495.1 uncultured Ramlibacter sp. | reverse complement strand
TCGAGGGCGGTGACCTGTCCGTAGCGCTTGACCAGGCCCTCGGCCTGCATCACCAGGGGCGCGGAGGTGTTCACAGAGGCGTTCATGTCAGCGCCCCCCCTTGCGGGAGAACTGGTCGGTGGTCACCGCGAGGATCACGAGGATGCCGGTGACCAGGATCTGGTAGACGGAGGACACGCCCATGAGGGTCAGGCCGTTGCGGAACACGCCCACGATCAGCGCGCCCACCAGGGTGCCCAGGATGATGCCGCGGCCGCCGAACAGGCTGGTGCCGCCCAGCACCACGGCGGTGATGGCGTCCAGGTTCTCGGTCTGGCCGGCATTGGGGTCGCCGGCGCCCACGCGGGCCACCGACAGCAGCGAGGCCAGCCCATAGAACACGCCAGCCATCACGTACACGCCCAGGAGCACGCGCTCGGTGCTGATGCCGGTGAGGCGGGTGGCTTCGGGGTTGTTGCCCACCGCGTACACGTGGCGGCCGGGCGCGGTCTCGCGCAGGGCGAACCAGGTGAGGAGGTACAGGGCCAGCATCAGCACCACGCCGTAGACGATGTTGGCGCCGCCGAGCTTGAAGGAGTTGCCCAGCCAGGTCATGCCCTCGGGAATCTCGGTGATGGTCTGCGAGCCCGAGTAGAGCTGGGTGATGGCGAAGGCGATGTTCAGCGTGCCCAGGGTCACGATAAAGGGCGGCAGCTTGACGCGGGTGACCAGCAGACCGTTGACCAGGCCCACGAGGGCGGTGGCCGCGATGCCGCAGGCGATGGCCGCAGGCGCCGGCAGGCCGAAGTCGGCCGCGAACTTGGTCATGACGATGGAGCCCAGCGCCATGGCCATGCCGCAGGACAGGTCGATGCCCGCGGTCAGGATGATCAGGGTCTGGCCGATGGCGAGGGTGCCCACGACCATGACCTGCTGCAGGATCAGGGAGAAGTTCTGCAGCGAGAGGAATCGGTCGCTCTGCGCGGAGAAGAACGCGCAGGCGAGGACCAGCGCGACGACGGGCCCCAGGGTGCCCAGGGGCGGCAGCTTTTGCATCAGTGATTTCATGGGACGCGTCGTCGCTTCACGAGGGGATTACTTGTTGCCCCAGCACAGGTCCATGCCGGTCTTGACGTCCTTGCTGTCGACGCCCTTGACGGCCTTGGCGGCGATCAGGGTGACGCCGGTGTCGGTGTAGCCGCTGACCTTCTTGCCGGTCTTGGCGTACTCGACGCCCGCGGCCACGCCCATGGCGGCCATGCGCAGGGGGTACTGCTGCGAGGTGGCGGCGATCACGCCGGCGCCCACGTCCTTGATGCCGGCGCAGCCGCCGTCGACGGAGACGATGACCACGTTCTTTTCCTTGCCGGCGGCCTTGAGCGCCTTGTAGGCGCCGGCGGCGGCGGGCTCGTTGATCGTGTAGACGAGGTTGATGTTGGGGTTCTTCTGCAGGCAGTTTTCCATGCCGGTCTGGCCCTTGGCGGCGTCACCGTAGCTGTCGGCCATGCAGACCACTTCGTCGGTCTTGGCCAGGTCGTTGCTCTTGGCGTCCAGGGACTTCAGGCCGAAACCCTGCAGGAAGCCGTTGTGGCGCTGGGCGCCCACCGGGTGGCCGGGGAACAGGTCCAGGGTGGCGATGACGGGCTTCTTGCCGGCCAGGGCGACCTTGGCGTACTGGCCGATCAGGACACCGGCCTTGTAGTTGTCGGTGGCGAACAGCGCGTCGACGGCGGAGGCCGGGTCGGTGGGGCTGTCCAGCGCGATGACCATCACGCCCTGCTGCTGGGCCTTCTTGATGGCGGGGATGATGGCCTTGGCGTCGGTGGGGGTGATCAGGATGGTCTTGGCGCCGGCGGCGATCATGTTCTCCATGGCGGTCACCTGGCCGGCGTTGTCGCCGTCGGTCTTGCCGGCGGCGGACAGCAGCTTGGCGCCCAGCTTCTTGGCTTCGGCATCGGCGCCTTCCTTCATCTTCACGAAGAAGGGGTTGGACTCGGTCTTGGTGATCAGGCCGATGATGGGCTGGGTCTGCGCACCGGCGAAACCGGCGGCCAGGGCCAGGGTGGTGAACAGGGCGGCTTTGCGAAGCTGGGTCAAGGTTGTCTCCTTGGAGAATCGAGGGGGCGCCGCCCTCGGGCGGCACGGCGGGGAAGTTGCGCCAGGCCCACTCGGGTTTGCCCCTTGCCGACCTGGAACGGACCGAACTATAGTCGGGCCCAGTTAAATAAATCAACCGGATTTATATATGGTTTTCCCTATCCCTGCCGGGGGCGCGCGGGTGGCAACCGCGGGCGAGGCGCTGATGGACCTGATCGGCCTGCCCGACGGGCGGCTGCAGCCCTGTGACGGCGGCGCGGTCTACAACATGACCCGGGCCCTGGGCCTGCAGGGCGTGGGCACGGTCTACCTCAACCCCCTGTCGCGGGACCGCTTCGGCCGCGGCCTGGCCGACGCCATCCACGCCGCCGGCGTGCGCCTGGCACGCGAGGCCCCGGTGCACGAACCCACCTCGCTGGCGGTGGTGGCCCTGGACGCCCAAGGCAAGGCCAGCTACAGCTTCTACCGGGAGGCGGTGGCCGACCGGCAGGTGAGCGCGGCACAGCTGATCGAGGACTGCCAGGCCGAGCCCGCCCTGCAGGTGGTGGCGACTGGCTGCCTGGCGCTGATGGCCGAGGACCAGGACAAGTACCTGCCCTGGCTGCAGGCCGAACGCGGCGCGGGCCGGCTGGTGGTGGTGGACGCCAACCTGCGGCCGGCCGTGGTGCCCGACATGGATGCCTATTGCGCGAGCGTGATGCATGCCCTGGCCCAGGCCCATGTGGTCAAGGCCAGCGACGACGACCTGCGCGAACTCGGCTTCGGGCAGGACGACCCGCTGGAGGCCGGCCGCGCGCTGATGCGGCGGCTGCCGCAGGCGCGCTGGCTCGCGCTGACGTTGGGGGCGAAGGGCGCGGTGCTGATGGCGCGCGCGGACAACGGTCCGCTGGCTGCGGCTTCGCAGGCCGCGGGCGGCGCGGACGCTGCGCTGCGCGTGTGGTCGGCGCAGGAAATGGTGGCCGTCACCGTGGCCGACACGGTGGGCGCGGGCGACTGCTTCATCGCCGGCCTGCTGGCCGCCCTCCTCGCCTGCCCCGGCGTGGCGCAGGCCGCGAATGCCGAGGCGATGCGGGTGACCGACCAAGAGCTTGCCGGTGTGCTGGCCCATGCGGTGGCCAGCGCCAGCCTCTGCGTCATGCAGACCGGCTGCCAGCCGCCGACGCGCGAACAGGTGCTGGCGCGCCTGCGTGCCGCGCCGCCGCAGGTGCGGGCCTTGGCCTGACGCAGGCGGGGCACCGGCCCCATGAAAAACGGCGCCCGCGGGCGCCGTTGTTTCGATGATCAGCGCGCCGATCAGCGGGCCGGCTTGTAGGCGCGCTTCTTCACGTCGCGCGGCACGAAGACCTTGCCGCCATTGCCCGGACGGGCGCCGCCGGAGCGCGGTGCGCCCTGGCCTTCGAAGTCACCGCGCGGCGCGGGACGGGCACCGAAGCCGGTGGCCGGGCGCTTCTCCCAGGGGGTCGCCCCGCGGCGGTCATCGCCGCGGAAGCCGCCCTGGCGATCGTCGCCACGAAAGCCCCCTTGCCGATCATCGGCGCGGAAACCCTGCTGCCGGTCGTCGCCCCGGAAGCCACCTTGACGGTCATCGCCACGGAAGCCCTGCTGGCGATCGTCGCCGCGGAAACCACCCTGGTGGCCTTGCTGGCCCTGGCGGAAGTCACCGCGGTAGCCGCCACCCTGGCGGTCGTCACCACGGAAGCCGCCCTGGCGATCGCCCTGGAAGCCACCCTGGAAGCCGCCACCGCGGCGGTCGTCACGGCGCTCGCCGCCGAAGTCGCCGAAGCCGCCCTTGCGGCCGTAACCTTCACGGTCGCCGCCGAAGCCGCCACCGAAACCGCCGCCACGCTTGGCGCCGAAGCCGCCGCGGCCGCCACCGGCACCGCCACGGCCCTTGCCGCCGAAGCCGGGTTGCGGCGCGCGCGGGGTGCGCTCGGTCGGCTCCAGGCCCGGGATCACGTCGGCCTTGAACGGCTGCTTGGTGAAGCCCTCGATGTCGAAGATCTTGAAGCGGTCGCGGAACTCGGCGAAGGTCACCGC
>CAZCTU010000173.1:0-4117 GCA_964501495.1 uncultured Ramlibacter sp. | reverse complement strand
GAGTAATTCTCCTGTGCCCGGCCCGCGCTGACCTCGCGTCGGCGGGGCCGGGTTTTTTCTTCTGCCCATGACTGAAGGCCCGCGCAAGCTCGCATTCCAGCCCTCCCTCAAGGGCCGGGCGCTGCGCCTGCTCTCCAACCGCGAGCATTCGCGCAAGGAGCTCGAGCGCAAGCTTGCCGCGCACGAAGAAAGCCCGGGTGACTTGCAGAAGGCCCTCGACGAGCTGCAGGCCAAGGGCTTCATCAGCGACGAGCGCACCGCCGAGTCGGTGATTCACCGGCGTGCCTCGCGCCTTGGGATGGGCCGGCTCAAGCAGGAGTTGCAGGCCAAGGGCCTGGATGCTTCCTTGGTGGCGGAGACGATGGCCCGCCTCAAGGGCACCGAACTCGAACGCGCCCGCGAGGTCTGGCGCCGCCGCTTCGGCGATCAGCCCCCGCGTGACGCGGCCGAGCGCGCCAAGCAATCACGCTTCCTGGCCGCGCGCGGCTTCGGCGGCGAGGTGATCCGCAAGGTGCTCGCCGGCGGGGCCGCCGAAGAGGATTGAGCCGCGTCAACCTCCGGCCGCTTCGCGCGCCTGTCGCCACGCGAGGTACTCCGAGCGGCGCAGCCGGTAACGCGCCACACTGCCCTCGTGCAACAGCTGCAGGGCCTCGGTGAGCATGCGCGTGAAGGCCTCCTGGTCGCGGGCTTCCACGCCCTGGGCCCGTGCCCGGGCGGCCGTGTCCGGGCCAGGCGGCTGCAGGCCCCGCACCACCGCCTGCACCGCCTGGATCAGGGCTTCGCGGTACTTGATCCGCAGCGGGTCGGGCGCCACCAGGGTGTGGGTGATGGCGAGGTAGCGCTGGCAGGAGCGCTCATAGGCCCAGGCGAAGACATCGCGCAGCAGCTCCACCTCGTTGAGCTCGTAGACACCTAGCGTGCCCTCGATGTAGGCCCGCTCGGGCACGTCGACGAAGGACAGCGGGCAGAGGTTGTGCCGGATCAGGGGGATGTTGGCCCCCAGGCGCGAAACCCGCTTGTTCACGTCCTCGAAGGGTTGCAGGTAGGGCAGCTGCACCATGAGGAAGAAGGCCTGCTCGAAGGGGTCGGTGATGGCGGAGGCGGTACGCAGCAGCTGCTCGAAGCATTCCTCGATGACCTGCGGCCAGGCTACCGGGTGGTACACGGTGCCGGAGATGTCGACCGCCCGCTGCCGGAGCCGGCCACTGGCCTGCGGGTCGCGCATCAGGTCCTGCGACAGCACCGCGTGCAGGTTCTTGAAGGTGAAGGCGTCCAGGCCCACTTCGTCTGCGCCCTCGACCAGCATCTCGATCGCAGCCTTGTGGTTCAGGATCATCTGCGTCTCGAGCGCGTCCTTGCCCTCGGCCACCTGCCCCCGTTCGATGAGGTTGAGGGTGTCGAGCCGGCTGTAGGTGTTGCCCTCGAGCCTGGACGAAGCCCAGGACAGGTCAACCAGCAATCGTCCGAGGATGTCGCGGGCGTAGGTGCCGGCCGGGCGCTCCGCCGCCGTGGTGCGGCCCATCTCGTGCAGCTGGCGGCGCAGGGGCTGCGGCAGGTAGAAGGTGTCGCCGGGCCGGTAGCGGGCCAGAAAGTCGCGCTGATAGCCGACCGGGCGGCGCTGCATCAGCGGCAGACGGACCCGCTCACGGATGCGCGAGGCTTCCGGCGAAAGCGCCACGTAGGGCTCCGCGTCCGCGGTCGGCTCGGCCACGCGCCAGCCCGGTGACGGGGCGGCGGCTTCGGGGGCGCCCGGGGCGGGGCCGAGGGCCCGGTAGACCGTGGCGACGCTCTCACCGTCGGCGCGCAGCCGCCCAGACTCCGTGAGCTTGCGCAGGCGCCGCTGCAGGGTGCGGCGGTGGAAGGCTTTGCCATGCAGGATCGACAGGCCCGCCTCGATGTCCGCAATGCGGATGCCGTCCGGCCGGCCGGCGACCAGGGCCTCGATCTGGCGGAGTTCTTCGGCAGGGGTGATGCGGGGCATGGGCGGACCTTGTTGTGCAACACGGCTGTGTCGACTGCTCCCGGCTGGCGCGACAGAAAACCGGTATGGAGCGACACGACAGCCCAATTCTGACGCAAAAACCTGATTTTGTGTCGCGGAAGGCCGGCTGAAATGTCGCGCAAGGGCCTTAATCTGTCGTGCCCGAGGGCGTGCTGGCTCCGCCGGCCCAGGCTGGTCCCTTCAGACGCCCAGCATCAGCTTCAGGTTCTGCACCGCCGCGCCGCTGGCGCCCTTGCCCAGGTTGTCCAGGCGGGCGATGGCCACTGCGTGGCCGTACTGCGCATTGCCGTAGACGCGCAGCTCGAGCTTGTTCGTGCCCTTGAGCGCCAGCGCGTCGAGCTTGCCGTTCTCGGTCGCCGGCTCCACCGACACCCACTCGCTGCCGGCGTAGTGCCTGGCCAGCGCGTCGTGCAGGTCCTGCGCCGAGGGCTTGCCCGGGAGCAGGTCCAGGTGCAGCGGCAGCTGCACCAGCATGCCCTGGTCGAAGTTGCCGACCGCGGGCGTGAAGATCGGCCGGCGGGTGAGGCCGGTGTACTTCAGGATCTCGGGCAGGTGCTTGTGCGACAGGCCCAGCGCATAGAGCTCGAAGGCCGGCGCGCGGCCCGCCTCGTAGTCCTCGATCATGGTGCGGCCGCCGCCGGAGTAGCCCGACACCGACGGCAGGGCCAACGGGAAGTCGCGCGGCACCAGGCCGGCGTCGACCAGCGGACGCAGCAGCGCGATCGCGCCGGTGGCGTAGCAGCCGGGGTTGCTCACGCGGCGGGCGGTCTTCACCGCCTCGGCCTGGCCCCGGGCCAGCTCGGGAAAGCCGTACACCCAGCCGTCGGCAGTGCGGTGGGCGGTGGAGGCATCGATGATGCGGGGGCCCCGGCCTTGGGCCTTCTCGATCTGGTCGACCATGGCGGCCGACTCGCGCGCGGCGTCGTCGTGCAGGCACAGGATCACCAGGTCCACCCCCGCCATCAGTTCGCGCTTGGCCTCCGGGTCCTTGCGGCGGGTCGGATCGATGCTGACCACTTCGACCATGGGCATGGACGCGAGGCGTTCGCGGATCTGGAGGCCGGTGGTGCCGGCCTCGCCGTCGATGAAGACTTTTGGCATCAGGATCGGGGGCTTTGATGTGGGGATTGCGTACCGCCAGCGTAAGAATCAGGGAAGGATGGTGCGCAGCCGCATGATACAGTCGACAGCTGCTTTTCAGGCAGCCGTGCCCGGCCATTCCTCTCTGTCGGGCCCCCCCAGATTCTCTCGAGAGACGACCTCATGAAGATCCACGAGTACCAAGGCAAGGAGATCTTGCGCAGCTTTGGCGTGCCCGTCCCGCGCGGCATTCCTGCTTTCACTGTCCAGGAGGCGGTGGAAGCCGCCCAGAAGCTCGGCGGCCCCGTGTGGGTGGTCAAGGCCCAGATCCACGCCGGTGGCCGTGGCAAGGGCGGCGGCGTGAAGGTCGCCAAGTCGATCGACGACGTCAAGCGCTTGGCTGGCGAGATCCTGGGCATGCAGCTCAAGACCCACCAGACCGGCCCCGAGGGTCAAAAAGTCCGACGCCTCTACATTGAAGACGGCGCAGACATCCAAAAAGAATATTACGTCTCGGTGGTGACCGACCGCGCCAGCCAAAAGGTAGCCATCATGGCCTCGTCTGAGGGCGGCATGGACATCGAGGAAGTGGCGCACAACACCCCCGAAAAGATCATCAAGGTCTTTGTAGACCCGCAAGCAGGCCTGACCGACGCACAAGCCAAGGAAATCGCCGACGGCATCGGCTTGCCAGCCAGTTCCACCGCTCAAGGCGTGGATGTGTTCAAGAAACTCTACAAATGCTACATGGAAACGGACGCTTCGCTGGTGGAAATCAACCCCCTGAACCGCGACAGCCAGGGCAACATCATTGCCCTGGATGCCAAGTTCAACTTCGACAGCAATGCGCTGTTCCGTCACCCCGAGATCGTGGCCTACCGCGATCTGGACGAAGAAGATGCCGCTGAAATCGAAGCCTCCAAGTTCGATCTGGCCTACATCAGCCTGGACGGCAACATCGGCTGTCTGGTCAACGGCGCCGGTCTGGCCATGGCTACCATGGACACCATCAAGCTGTTTGGCGCCGAACCGGCC
>CAZCTU010000172.1:0-4155 GCA_964501495.1 uncultured Ramlibacter sp. | reverse complement strand
CGCGCACCTTGACCTCGGTGGACCGCTCCACGCCGTCGTAGATGCCGGGCACCGACAGGCAGCCCTCCTCATTGAGCTTCTTGGTCTCGCTCGCCCAGATGATTTCCGGGTTGACCAGCACCAGGGGCTGGTCGCGGTCGTCGGAGACGTCGATCACCACCAGGCGCTGGTGCACGTTGACCTGGGTCGCGGCCAGGCCGATCCCGTTGGCGTCGTACATGGTCTCGAGCATGTCGGCGACCAGGGAACGCAGGGCATCGTCCACCTGGGCCACCGGCTTGGCGACGGTGTGCAGGCGGGCATCGGGGTAGACGAGGATGGGGAGCAGGGCCATGGAGCAAGTACGAAAAGAGCCTGCATTTTCGCCCAGGTCGCATGCCACCACCGGGCGGGCGGCCATGGCGGGCATGGCCGCCTCGGCGCCGCCGTGGCGCGGGGCCGACGGCTGGCGGGACCGCCTGATTGCCCTCGGGTCCGTCAGGCTGCAGAATCCGCCCCATGGAAGTACAAACTTTTTGCCTCTCTTCCGCCCGGCATGCGGCCCTTCTGGTGATGGCTGGCCTGGTAGCCGTCACCGCGTCCCCGGGTCTCCAGGCCCAGGCCAGCCCGCCGCCGCCCCCCGGCGTGCAGCTCGCCCAGGCCGCCTCCGTCACCTGGCCGGTGACGCCGGCCCAGAAGGCCCAGGCCCAGCAGGTGGCCCAGGCCGGGGTCCCGCTGGCCGACCTCGCGCCCGGCGCGCCCGAGCGCTACACCGTCAAGCGCGGCGACACGCTCTGGGCCATCGCCGGCCTCTTCCTGCAGAGCCCCTGGCGTTGGCCGCAGCTGTGGGGAATGAACATGGCAGAGATCGCCAACCCTCACCTCATCTACCCCGGCCAGCAGCTGGAGCTGGTGCGGGAGGGCGATCGCGCCCGGCTGCGCGTCGCGGGCCGGCCCGAAGGCGGCGGCGCCCCCGGCGAACCGCCGACGGTCAAGGTCCAGCCCCGGGTCCGCGGCGAAGCCCTGCCCGACCTGGCCCTGCCCACCCTGCGCCCCAACCTGATCGAGCCCTTCCTGGCCGACCCCCTGGTGGTGAGCGAGGCCGAGCTCGCGCAGGCCCCGCGCCTGGTGGCGGCCAGCGACAGCCGCGTCCTCCTCACCCGCGGCGACCGGGCCTATGCCCGCGGCCCCCAGGGCGCGCCCCTTGCCGGGCCGGAGGCCACCCGCGACTGGGTGGTGGTGCGCAACCCGCGTCCGCTGCGCGACCCCGCCACCGGCCGGGCCCTCGGCCTGGAGGTGCAGACGGTGGGCCGGGCCCGGCTCCTGCGCGGCGAGTCGGCCCAGGCGCAGCCGCCGGTGCCGGCCTCGCTGGACATCCTCTCGGCCAGGCAGGAGCTGCGCGCCGGCGACCGGCTCATGCCCCTGCCTCCGCGCCAGTTCGTGAGCTACGCCCCGCGTGCGCCCGAGGTGCCGGTCTCCGGCGCCCAGGTGCTGGCCATCTACGGCGACACCGTCGCCACCGTCGGCCAGAACCAGGTGGTGGCCCTCAACAAGGGCTCGGCCGACGGCCTGGCCAGCGGGCATGTGCTGGCCATCCTGCAGGAAGGCCGGCGCATCACCGACACGAGTGGCGAGGGCCGCGCCCAGGCGCTGCAGCTGCCCGAGGAGCGCAACGGCCTGCTGATGGTCTTCCGCACTTTCGAGCATGTGGCCTATGCGCTGGTACTGGAGACGCGCCAGGGCGTGAAGGTCGGCGACCGGCTCATCGCGCCGCGCTGAAACGGCCCGGGTATGGACGACGAGGAACTGGCCGCCTGGCTACGCCTGCTCCTGACCCCGGGCCTGGGACCGATGTCCCAGCGCAAGCTGCTGGCGGCCTTCGGCCTGCCGCCGCAGGTGTTCGCCGCCTCGCCCGCCGAACTCGGCACGCTGTGCAGCCCGGCGCAGGTGCGTGCGCTGCGTGAGCCGCCGGCGGGGCTGGACGCCCTGACCGCGCGCACCCGGACCTGGCTGGACGAAGGGCACACGCTCGACGGCCCCACGCGCCGCCTCATCACGCTGGCCGACCCCGATTACCCGCCCGCGCTGCTGGAGACCGCCGACCCGCCACTGCTGCTCCACGCCTGGGGCGCGCCGCTCGCCCGCGGGCCCCTGAACTGGCCGGCGATGGTCGCGATGGTGGGCAGCCGCAACGCGACACCCCAGGGCCTGGCCAATGCCCGCGCCTTCGCGCGCCACCTGGCCGGCGCCGGCTGGCCGGTGGTCTCGGGACTCGCGCTGGGTATCGACGGCGCGGCGCATGAGGGCGCGCTGGACGGCACGCTGGAAGGCGCATCCGGGCAGGCGGCGCAGGCCTGGGCCACCGTCGCCGTGCTGGGGACCGGGCTGGACCGCCTCTACCCGCGCCAGCACGCGGCCCTGGCCGCGCGCATCGCCGGGCAGGGCCTGCTGCTGTCGGAGTTCGCGCTCGGCACGCCGCCCCTGCAGGAAAACTTCCCCCGCCGCAACCGCATCATTGCCGGGCTGTCACGCGGCACCCTGGTGGTGGAGGCGGCGCCGCAGTCCGGCTCGCTCATCACCGCCCGGCTCGCCGCCGAGATGGGACGCGAAGTCTTCGCCATTCCCGGCTCCATCCACGCGCCGCAGTCGCGCGGCTGCCATGCGCTGCTGCGCCAGGGAGCCAAGCTGGTGGAGACGGCGCAGGACGTGCTCGAGGAGCTGGGCGAGCCCTCGCCACCGCCGCGCCCTGGGCCTGAGGCAGCAGCGTCTTTCGCCCGGGTGCCGCAACCGGCGGAGGACGCCGTCCTGGCCGCCCTCGGCTGGACGAGTGCCAGCCTCGACGAGCTCGCCGACCGCACCGGCCTGCCCACTGCACTGCTGCAGGCCCGGCTGCTCGAGCTCGAGCTGGACGGGCGGGTGGGCCGCCTGCCGGGCGGGCTGTTCCAGCGCATTGCCAGCGCCTGAGCTTGAACTTGAGTCTGGCCGCTCGGGAATACGTGCCGCGCGTGCACCGCGCCCGCCGGATGCCCACGACAGCGGATGCCCGGCGAAGGGCGGACGCAAGCCCGAACCGGGCGGCGCAATGGCGCCATCGGCGTGTCAGGACTTGCCGACAGGCACGTGATCTAGGCTATATTGGGGCCATGTTTGAAGTGCTGGTGTTCGTGTACGAAAACTACTGGCGCGGCGATGCCTGTCCCGAGCTGCAACAGCTTGGCCGCAAGCTCAGCGCCCATGGCTTCGAACCGGAGGAGATCCACGACGCGCTGGTCTGGCTTGATGGCCTCAACAGCGCGGCGCAGGCCATCCGCCTCCAGCCCGAAGAGGCCCCCCCGGCCGGCGCCCCCGCCGCCGATGCCTCCGAGCCGGCCCCCGTACTGGACGCCGACACCCTCCGCCTGCAATCGCCCGACAGCCTGCGCGTCTACTCCGTCGCCGAGCAGGACCACCTGGGCGCCCAATGCCTGGGCTTCATCAGCTTCCTCGAGTCGTCCGGCGTGCTGCCCCCGGCGATGCGCGAGATCGTCGTCGACCGCGCCATGGCCGCGCCCGGCGACCCGGTGGCGCTCGACGAGCTCAAGATCATCGTGCTCATGGTGTACTGGAGCTTCGGCACCGAGGTCGACGCCCTGGTCCTCGACGAGCTGTGCGACGACTCCGAGCACCGGGTGGCGCACTGACCTGAGCTCAGGCCTGGGTTCAGGCTACGGCGAGGCCCCGCACACGGGCACCTCCCAAAGAAAAAGGCCGCTTCGAGCGGCCTTTCTTCATTCCGGCGAGGGCGGTGTCAGACCACCGCGCCCGCGTTCGGGTCGCCCGGGTCGCTGCCGTCCTTGCGGGGCGCGGCCTTGACCAGGTCCTCGCGCTTGACGCCCAGCCACATCGCAATGGCGGCGGCCACGAAGACCGAGGAGTAGATGCCGAACAGGATGCCGATGGTCAGCGCCATCGCGAAGTAATGCAGCGTGGCGCCCCCGAACAGCAGCATCGACAGCACCATGATCTGGGTCGAGCCGTGGGTGATGATCGTGCGGCTGATGGTGGAGGTGATCGCGTTGTCGATGATCTCCACGGTGTTCATCTTGCGATAGCGCCGGAAGTTCTCGCGGATCCGGTCGAAGATCACCACCGACTCGTTGACCGAGTAGCCCAGCACCGCCAGCACCGCCGCCAGCA
>CAZCTU010000171.1:0-4167 GCA_964501495.1 uncultured Ramlibacter sp. | reverse complement strand
AGCGCGTCGTAGCAGATGCGGTCGGCCAGGCGCTGCGCGGCGTCGATGGCCTGCTGGGCGCTGAGCTCGGTTTTCTGATAGAGCATGCCGATGGCGAAGGCCTCGTCGGCGTACAGCTCGGGCAGATAGACCATGACCTCGCCCGTGGTCGATTTGACTTTCTGGAACAGCGGCGCCTTCGGCGGCTCGGGCTGCTCCTTGCCCTGCTGGATGGCGGCGAGCACCGCCATCTCATGGGCCTCGGTCTGCTGGGCGCCGGCGATGAAGGTCTTGTCCAGGTGCGCGCGAATGAGCATGCTCATGCCCAGGCGCAGACTGCGCGCCTCGTAGCTCCCGCCGTCGAGGGTCGCCAGCTTGTCGTAGGCGGCCTTGGCCCGCAGGCGCTCGTCCTCTTCGCCAGGCTGCTTCTTGAATATGTCGAACAGGGCCAAGGTAGCTCCGTGCACTGGGGCGTATGGCCTCAGCTTTTGTTTTTGTCGGGAGCCGCAGGCTGCAGGAGCGCCCGCAACTTTTTGGCTATGGCGCTGAGCAACTGGCTCACCCGGGATTCGCTCACGCCGAGTATCTCACCGATCTCCTTGAGGTTGAGGTCCTCGACGTAGTACAACGAAATGATCAGCTGATCGCGTTCCGGCAGCGCCTGGATCGCGTCGGCCAGCGCGTCAAGCAGCTGCGCGCGCTCGACCTGCACCTCGGGCTGGTCGCTGTGGCTGCCGGCGATGTTCATCACCTCCTCGGCCACTTCCTCGATCGAGTAGGTCTCGGTGCGCCAGGCCTGGCCCTGCTCCTTGTGGAAGGCCTGGATGTCCTTGCCCATGGTGGCGGCGAGTTCGCCGTGGGTCGGCTGGCGTCCGAGCTCCGCGACCAGCTTGTGCGTGGCGGCGTTCTCGCTCTTGTTGAAGGCCATCGCCGAGCGGGTCAGGTCGGAGACGCGGCGCACCTCGTCGAGCATGGAGCCGCGCACGCGGCTCAGGGCGAAGTGCTCGAAGGGGATGCCGCGCCTCGGGTCGTAGCCGCGCGCGGCCTCGATCAGGCCCAGCATGCCGACCTGCACCAGCTCGTCGACGTCCATCAGCGGCGGGATACGGGCCTTGAGGTGGATCGCCACCCTCTTGACCATGGCCATGTGCGAGAGCACGAGCGACTCCTGGCGGCCGCGGGTGTCTTCGTAGAGGTCCATCGCTGCTTCCATGGCGCTCCCCTCAGGCTGGCGACTGCTGCGCCTGCAGCAGCCGTTCCATGAAGAATTGCAGTCCGGCGCTGCCGGGCTCGGCCGGCGGCAGCTTCTCCAGCGCCTGCGCCAGCCTGCGGAAGTCCGCCGAGGCGCGGCAGCCGGGCGCGAAATCGACCACCGGCCGGTACTTGCGCTGGGCCTGCTGCACCATCTCGTCCGTGCTCACGCAGCCCAGAGATTTCACGTTGGTGCCGAGGAAGCGGATGGTGACGTCGTTGACGAAGTTGGACAGCTGCTGGCCGTGGGCGTCGTCACGGGCCGCGTTGGGCACCAGGTAGATCTCGCCCAGCGACTGGTCCTGCGCCATCACCTTGATCAGGCCGTAGGCGTCGGCGATGGAAGCCGGCTGGTCCTGCAGCACCACCAGCCGCCGCTGGCAGGCGGCCATGAAGGTGAGCACCGAGGGCGAGATGCCGGCGGCGACGTCGACCAGCAGGTAGTCGACCTGCTCGTCGAGCGAATCGAAAGCGTGGATCAGGGTGGCCACCTGGGCCATGTCCAGGGCGGCCATGTCACGCAGGCCGGAGGCGCCGGGCACCAGCTGCACCCCGGGAGCGGCCGGCACCAGCAGCTCGGAGAGCGTCTTCTCGCCCGAGAGCAGGTGACTGATGTTCCAGGGCGTGCGCACGCCCAGGGCGACCTGGGCGTTGGCCATGCCGAGGTCGGCGTCGAGCAGCAGCACCTTGTGGCCACGCTGGCCCAGGGCGGCGGCGAGGTTGACGGCGACCGTGGTCTTGCCCACGCCGCCCTTGCCGGAGGCGATGCCGATGATGTGGGGCGGGCGGTGCGGGGAGGCCTTGCTCACAGGGCCTCCTTGTTGCCGAATTCGTTGCCGAATTCGTTGGTGATGCTGTTGCCGAAGGCGGCGGCTTGCGCTGACGCGCCGCGGGCGGCGGCCGGGGCACCGGCCTCCTCCGCCTCGCGCAGGCGCTCGATGCGGGCCACTTCCTCGGCCAGGCGGTCGAAGGCCGGGCCGACCAGTCGCTGCGCCTCGAAGGCGCGCGGCGCGGCCTGCACATTGCCGGAGTCGCTCATGTAGGAAACCGGCGGGCGGCCCTCGCTCAGCGTCTGCAGCAGCGCCCAGGGCGAGATGCTCTCGTCGACCTTGCCCACCATCAGGCTGCGCCAGGCCACGCCAGCCTCGAGCAGGCTGCGCACGCCGCCGATCGAGGCGTCGGCCGGCATCAGCAGGTGGAGGTGGATGCCCAGGTTCATCTCCCGCAGCAGCTTGGCCTGCGCCAGGCAGTCGGCGCCAGCGGTGTCGATGAACACCAGCGCATGACCAGCCAGTTCGTCCAGCAAGAGGCGCAGGGTGGCGGCGTCGCCGGCGCGCAGGCAGCTCACGCCGGCCTGCGAGGCCAGCACGCGGCTGTGGCTCCAGGCGCCGAAGCGCTGGTCGTTGAAGGCGATGATGGCCACCTGCTGCGCGCCCGCGCGCATCGCCGCGGCGCGGGCCAGGCGGGTGACCATGTGGGACTTGCCGGCGCCGCTGGGGCCGACGATGGCGTGCACGCCACGCTCGAGGCGGACGCTGGGCGGCGCGGACAGCGCGTCGCCCACCAGGCGGCGCATCGCGCCCAGGGCTTCCTGCGGGTCGGCGGCCTCGCCCACTTCGGCGGCGGCGTCGATCATCAGCGCGCGCAGGCCGGCGGGCACGCCCTGCTCCTGCAGCGCCTGCATCACCGGCGCCAGGGCGCGCGGCCAGTGGCGGCCGTCCTGCCAGGCCTGGACCTGGCGGCTGAGGGCGAATTCCTTGCGCAGCGCGGCGATCTCGCGGCGGACCAGGTCCACCACCTGGCGGCCGGCGGCGTCATCGACGGCGGCCATCGGCGCGGTCGGCGCGGGGGCGGCCGGCACGAAGGCCGGCGCGGCCGCGGGGCTCTGGCCGGGACGGCCGGCGCGGGTGTTCGTGGTGGCAGCGGCGGCCGGCCGGTTGCCGCCCAAGGCCTGGGCAGCCGAACGGGCGGCGGCCAGGGCCTCGGATTGCGGGGTCGCGTCGGCGGAGCCCTGGCGGAAGGCCTGGGCCGCGGTCATCACCGGCGCGTCGAGCATCGGGCCATCCGACAGGGCGGCCGGGGCTGCGGGCATGGGGCCGAGCGCCTGGCGGAAGGCCTGGGTGAACGCGCTGTTCGAGCCGGACGCCGCCTGCGGCGCGGGCGGCGGGGCGACGTCGAGGGCCACCACCAGTTCGACCTGGCCGCCCACGCTCTGGCTGGAAACGACCAGGACATCTTTGCCATACCGTTGGGTGGCGATGTCCATGGCCCGGCGGCTGTCTTTGGCGAGGATGCGTTTGAGTTCCATGGCGGTGGGCTTTCAGGAATCGGGGCTTGTTCGGCGTTCGGCGGGTTTCAGGACACCGCCCGGGCCTGCTTGGCCTCGGCATCGACGGTGTAGACGACCTTCACGGCCTGGTCATCGGGAATTTCGCTGTACGACAGCACGGTGAGGTCGGGAATGCGGTGGCGCGTGGCCTGCGACAGCCAGGGGCGGATGGCGGGCGAAACGACCAGCACCGCGGCCACGCCGCTGTCTTCCACCTTGCGCGCGCTGTCACGCAGCGCGCCGAACAGGCTCTCGGCCATGCCCGGCTCCAGCACCGGCTGGCCGCCAGGGCCGCTTTGCTGCAGCAGGGTGTGCAGCAGCTGCTCCATCTGCGGCGCCAGGGTCATGACCTGCAGCGTGTCGGCGTTCTCCAGCAGGTTCTGCACGATCAGTCGGCCCAGCTTCGGACGCACGAGGGTGGTGAGGGTGTCGGGGTCCTGGGTGCGGGCCGAGGCCTCCAGCAGCGCCTCGGCGATGCTGCGCATGTCGCGGATCGGGACCGATTCGGTCAGCAGGCTTTGCAGCACGCGGGTGATCACGCCCAGGGGCAGCTTGCCCGGCACCAGTTCCTCCACCAGCTTGGGGTGGCGGGCGGCCAGCTTGTCCAG
>CAZCTU010000170.1:0-4186 GCA_964501495.1 uncultured Ramlibacter sp. | reverse complement strand
CCTCCTGGATGCGCGCGGCCAGCACCTGCAGCGCCTTGGCCTTGTTGCGGTGCTGGGAGCGGTCGTCCTGGCACTCGGCGACGATGCCGGTCGGGATGTGCGTCACCCGCACCGCCGAATCGGTCTTGTTGATATGTTGGCCGCCGGCGCCCGAGGCGCGGAAGGTGTCGATGCGCAGGTCGGCGGGGTTGATCTGCACCGCCTGGGCCTCGTCCGGCTCGGGCAGGGCGGCCACGGTGCAGGCGCTGGTGTGGATGCGGCCCTGGGTCTCGGTGGCGGGCACCCGCTGCACCCGGTGGCCGCCGGACTCGAACTTGAGCTTGCCGTAGGCGCCGTCGCCCACCACCCGCAGCACCACCTCCTTGTAGCCGCCGACTTCGCCGGGGCTCTCGCTCACCAGCTCGCAGCGCCAGCCCTGGCGGTCCGCGTAGCGGGTGTACAGGCGCAGCAGGTCGCCGGCGAACAGGGCCGACTCGTCGCCGCCGGTGCCGGCGCGGATCTCGAGGAAGCAGTTGCGGACGTCGTCGGGGTCCTTGGGGAGCAGCAGCTGCTGCAGCCGTTCTTCCAGAGCGGGAAGCTGCCCCTCGACCTCGGCGATTTCCTCCCGCGCGAGGTCGGCCATGTCCGCGTCGGCAAGCATCTCGCGCGCGCCGGCCAGACGCGCCTCCGCCTCGCGGTACTGGCCGTAGAGGCCGGCCACTTCGCTCACCTCGGCGTGCTCGCGGGTGAGGGCGCGCAGGCGCTCGATGTCGCTGGCCACCTCGGGCTGCTGGAGGAAGAAGTCCAGCTCCTGGAGACGAACCGGGTAGCGCTCGAGCTGCTGGCGGAGAAAGGGTTTCATGGCGGGCGAGGCGTTCGTGCGTGGCGGGAGGGGAGTGCCGATGCCGCCTGGCCGGGTGGCCGGCGTATCGCCTGTCGGCGACGGCCCGCGGCCCGGGCGCAGGGGAAGAGGCGGCCTCGGCGCGGGCCCGCCCCTGGTCAGCCCCGCTAACGCTCCTTGCGCAGGAAGAAGTGCTCGATGGCGCCCAGGGCCCGCTGGCGCGCGGCCTCGTCGCCGGCATGCAGCTCGGCGAGCGCGCCGTGCAGCATCTTCTGGGTCAGGCCCTTGGAGAGGGCTTCCATCACCGCTTCCACGTCCTCGCCCTTGGCCAGGAGCTTGCGGGCGCGCGCCAGTTCGGCCTGCCGCCATTCGTCGGCCTGGGCATGGAGCTGGCGGATCACCGGCACCGCGCTGCGCTGGTCCATCCAGTGCAGGAAGCTTTGCACGCCGGCGTCGACGATGGCCTCGGCCTGGGCCACGGCGGCCTGGCGGTGGGCCTGGCCGGTCTGGACCACGTGGGCCAGGTCGTCCACGGTGTAGAGGTAAACGTCCTCCAGCGACTTCACCTCGGGCTCGATGTCGCGGGGCACGGCAAGGTCCACCATGAACATGGGGCGGTGCTTGCGCGCCTTGAGCGCGCGCTCGACCGCGCCCAGGCCGATGATGGGCAGCTGGCTGGCGGTGGAGGAGACCACCGCGTCGAATTCGTGCAGGCGGGCCGGCAGGTCGGCCAGGCGCATCACCTCGCCGCCGAAGCGGGAGGCGAGCTTCTCGCCCCGCTCCAGGGTGCGGTTGGCGATGGCGATGGCCTGCGGGTTCTTGGCCGCGAAATGGGTGGCCGCCAGCTCGATCATCTCGCCGGCGCCGACGAACAGCACCTTGAGCCGGGTGAAGTCCTCGAACAGCTGGCCGGCCAGGCGCACCGCGGCGGCCGACATGCTGATGGAGTGGGCGCCGATCTCGGTGGCGGTACGTACCTCCTTCGCAACGGCGAAGGAGCGCTGGAACAGCTGGTTCAGGGTGGTGCCCAGGGTGCCGGCCTCGTCGGCCACCCGTACCGCGTCCTTCAGCTGGCCCAGGATCTGGGCCTCGCCCAGGACCATGGAGTCCAGGCCGCTGGCCACGCGGAAGGCGTGGCGGGCGACCCGGCCGTCCTCCAGGGTGTAGGCGTGCGAGCGCAGTTCGTGGGCGGAGACCCCGCCGGAGCGGGCCAGCCAGTCGATGGTGGCGTCCATCGCGGCGCGTTCGCCGGCCAGGTAGATCTCGGTGCGGTTGCAGGTGGACAGCAGCGCCGCCTCGAGGGGCGAGTGGGCGCCGTCGCCGGGGCCCGAGCCGTGCAGGCTCTGGCGCAGGGCGTGCAGCGTGGGCGCGACCTGGTCGATGGCGAAGGCGAACCGCCCGCGCATGTCGAGCGGCGCCGTCGTGTGATTGATGCCCAGGGCCCAGACCGCCATGTCATGAATTATAAAATTTGCCATCCATGGGCCCCATCGACCTTCTCCTGCACCTCGGCGGCTTCATTGCCCCCGCGCTCGCCCTGGGCCTGCTCCTGGCCGGGGCCGGCCCGCGCCTGCCCGGCGGGCAGTGGCTGAAGTACCGCTTTTGGGTGCGTGCCGGCCTCTTGACCCTGGCCGGCGTCCTGGCTCTGGCCGCGGGCCTGCTGGCTTTCGGCCGGGACGGCAAGATGGCCAGCTACGGCCTGCTGCTGGTGGCGGTGGCCACCGCGCAGTGGCTGATGGCGCAGGGCTGGCGGCGCTGACACCGGCCGTGCCCGCCCAACCCAGCCCCCTCCCTTTTTCCGAGACGCCGATCCACGACCATGCTGTTCCTGCTGTCGCCCGCCAAGTCCCTGGACTACGAGTCGCCCATTCCCGAGGTGGCCCACACCCTGCCGCAGTTCATCCCGCAGTCCAGGGAGCTGATCTCGGTCCTGCGCGAGAAGTCGCCGCAGCAGATCGCCACCCTGATGGACCTGAGCGACAAGCTCGCCACGCTCAACGCCGCCCGCTACGAGGCCTGGTCGCCGCGCTTTTCCGCGAAGAACGCGCGGCAGGCGGTGCTCGCCTTCGACGGCGACGTGTATGACGGCCTGCAGGCGCGCCAGCTCTCGGCGTCCGACCTGGAATGGGCGCAGTCGCATCTCGCCATCCTGAGCGGCCTGTACGGCGTGCTGCGCCCGCTGGACCTGATGCAACCCTACCGGCTGGAGATGGGCACCTCGCTGGCGGTGGGGCCGGCCGCCAACCTGTACCAGTTCTGGGGCACGCGCCTGGCCGACTACCTGAACGGCCAGCTCGCCGGCGACAAGACCCCGGTGGTGGTCAACCTGGCCTCGCAGGAATACTTCAAGTCGGTGGACCGCAAGGCGCTGAAGGCCCGGGTCATCGAATGCGTGTTCGAGGACTGGAGCGGCGGCAAGTACAAGATCGTGAGCTTCTTCGCCAAGAAGGCGCGCGGCCTGATGGCCCGCTACGCGATCACGAAGCGCATCACCAGCCCGCGCAAGCTCGAAGGCTTTGACCTGGAAGGCTATGCCTTCGACCCGGTGGCCTCCGAACCCGACCGCCTGGTGTTCCGCCGCAAGACCGCGGCCTGAGCCCGCGCCATTTCCCGAAGGCCTCCCCATGTCCACCCCCGAACAGTCCCTGCTGGGAAAGCCGGCCGCCTACAGCGACCGCTACGACCCCACGCTGCTCTTTCCGATCCCGCGCGCCGACAAGCGCGCCGAGCTGGGTCTCTCGGGGCCCACCCCCTTCTTTGGCGCTGACCTGTGGACCGCCTTCGAGCTGTCCTGGCTCACGCCGCGCGGCAAGCCGCAGGTGGCGCTGGCCCATGTGACCATTCCCTGCGAGACGCCCAACATCGTCGAGAGCAAGTCCTTCAAGCTGTACCTGAACAGCTTCAACAACACCGCCTTCGAGTCGGTGCAGGCGGTGCAGGAGCGTCTGCGCGCCGACCTCACCGAGGCGGTGTGGCGCGGCCAGCCGGCAGGCGCCGCGGTGGGCGTGCGCCTGGTCCTGCCCGAGGACTTCGGCCGCGAGCGCATGGCCGAACTCGAGGGCCTGAACCTGGACCGGATGGACATCGACTGTGAGCGCTACACCCCGGCGCCGGAGTTCCTGGCCGCGGCCGAGGGCGAGCCGCCGGTGGAAGAAGTCCTGGTGAGCCACCTGCTCAAAAGCAACTGCCTGGTCACCGGCCAGCCCGATTGGGGCAGTGTGCAGATTGCCTACAGCGGCGCGCCGATCGACCAGGCCGGCCTGCTGCGATACCTGGTGAGCTTCCGCAACCACAACGAGTTCCACGAGCAGTGCGTCGAGCGCATCTTCATGGACATCTGGCGCCGCTGCCGGCCGCTCAAGCTCA
>CAZCTU010000169.1:0-4189 GCA_964501495.1 uncultured Ramlibacter sp. | reverse complement strand
ACTGCTTGTCGTGCTTGTCGCCCTTGCCCACGTTGCCGGGGTTGATGCGGTACTTGGACAGGGCCTCGGCGCAGGCCGGCACCTCGGTGAGGAGGCGGTGGCCGTTGTAGTGGAAGTCGCCGACCAGGGGCACGTCGATGCCCATGCGGTCCAGCTGCTCGCGGATGAACGGCACCTGCTGCGCCGCCTCCAGCGTGTTGACGGTGATGCGCACCACCTCGGAGCCGGCCTGGGCCAGTTCCTTGACCTGGATGGCCGTGGCGATGGCGTCCTGGGTGTCCGTGTTGGTCATGGACTGGACGCGCACCGGTGCGTCGCCGCCGATGGTGACCACGCGCGAGCCCCAGACCACGCGGGCCTGGCGCGAGCGACGAGGACGCGGAGAGACGGGTGCGATAGGGGTGTTCGGCAGGTGGTCGCTCACGGTGTCCTCCCGGGGATGGGAGCGAGGGGCGCACCGGAAGCCCCGGGCACCGCGCCGGGCAGCGGCAGGGGCTGCACCCGCTCCACCACCACACCGCCCTGCCCGCCCGGGGCAGGAAGGCCTGGCGCACTGGAAGCCGGAGGCACCGGCTCGGAGCCGGTGGCGGAAGCCGTGGCGGGAACCGGGGTGGCCGTCGAGGAAACCGGCGGCGTCGCCGAGCCCACGGTCTCGTCTTCGAACAGCGGCGGCAGCAGGAGCAACAGCAGCGCGGCCAGCAGCAGCGCAGCGGCGATCAGCACCGGCGGGCGCAGCGCCAGGCGGGAGACGCCCTGCCCTGCGGCCATGCCCGGGCGGTTGAAGGGTTCATTGATACCGCCGCCGACGCGCGGCGCCTGGGCCGGGGCCTGCGGCAAGGCCGCCAGGATCGGCTTGGGGTCGATGCGCAGTTGACGACAGACACTGGAGGCCAGCGCGCGCACGAAGATCGGGTCGGGCAGGCGGTCGAAAGCGCCCTGCTCCAGAGCCTCGATCTGGCGCACCGGCACCTTCAGCGAGACGGCGAGCGCCGCCACATGCAGTCCGGCCGCCTCCCGCGCTGCGCGCAACAGCTGCCCGCCGTGGGCAGGGGGAGCGGCAGCAGCGGGCGTCGCTTCGGGGGCGGGGCCGGCGGCACCGGCCACGTCGTGGGCCGGCACGCCAGTGTCGCCAGCGGGCTGGGCATCCGACCCTTGGGTCGCGTCGGCGCCCGGGTTCTGGTCCTGCTCATTCATCAAATGCACCTCGTTCGTAGGCGGCCCATTCCCGCGACTGCGGGAAGCGCCGGCGCAGCTGGTCGGCCAGCTGGCCCATGGCGGCGCTGTCTCCCAGGCGCCGCTCGACCCGGATGCCGAGCCAGAGGGATTCGGCATTGGCCTGCTCGCTGTTGTTCAGGCGGCGGATGTAGAACTGGGCCCGCACCAGCTCGCCGCGCTGCATCAGCAGGCGCGCCAGGTTGTAGCCGGTGACCGGGTTGGCGGCGTCGAGCTCGTAGGAGCGGGCCAGGCTGCGCTCGGCGTCTTCGGGCTTGCCGGCACGGGCCTGGCACAGGCCCTGGGCCATCAGGGTCTTGGCCTGGCCGTTGTAGTTGGGCAGGGCCAGGGCCCGCTGGAAGCTCTGCTGGGCGTCGGGGTAGCGGGCCTGCTGGCACTGCATCCAGCCCAGGTTGTGCCAGGTGTCGCCGTCACGCGGAGCGAGAGCCAGCGCGCGACGGAAGCTCTCTTCCGCCAGGCGCGGCTCGTTCATGCGAAGCAGCACCAGCCCGCGCAGGTTGAAGGCGGCGGCGTACTGGGGGTCGATGGCCAGGGCCTGCTTGATCTCGTCGAGCGCGATCTCGGTGCGGCCTTCGGCGAAGTAGTTGACGGCGAGCTCCATGCGCAGGCGGGCGCGCTTGCGCTGGGGCGTCTCGTCGGAATCGGTGACCGGGTCACCGCGAAGGCCGGTGTCACCGGCGGGCGCGGCGCAGCCGGCCAGGCCCATCGCCGCCAGCAGGGTGGCGGCCAGGAGCAGGGACAGGAGCAGGCGCTGAAGGCCCGGACTCAGTCCTTCGCTCGCGGCCAACCGGGCCACCGGGCCCGAGCTGCCGATGCCCGCGGCACCTGCGTTCCAACCTGCCTTCATTGCGCGCTTCCTCCTGTGACCGGGGTGAGCATCACCGTCCGCTGCCGAGCGATGCGGTCCTCGACCCGGGTGCGGTCCCGGACGTCGCCGGCCAGCTGGCCGCAGGCGGCGTCGATGTCGTCGCCCCGGGTCTTGCGGATGGTCGTGACGATACCGGCATCGCTGAGCATTTTGGCGAAGGCCAGGACCTGGGGCTGCGGCGAGCGTTTCAGGCCCGACTGCGGGAAGGGGTTGAAGGGAATCAGGTTGAGCTTGCAGGACACGCCCCGGCCGCCGTGGTGGCGCACCAGGTCGATCAGCGCGCGGGCGTGCTCGGGCTGGTCGTTCACCCCGTCGAGCATGCAGTACTCGAAGGTGATGAAGTCACGCGGCGCGTGCGCCAGGTAGCGGTTGCAGGCGTCGAGCAGCTCAGCCAGCGGGTACTTGCGGTTGATCGGGACCAGGTTGTCGCGCAGCTCGTCGGTGGGGGCGTGCAGGGACACGGCCAGGGCCACCGGGCAGTCTTCGCCCAGGCGATCCATCATCGGCACCACACCGGAGGTGGAGACGGTGACACGCCGGCGCGAGAGGCCGTAGGCATGGTCGTCCAGCATGGTGCGCAGGGCCGGGACCAGGGCGGCGTAGTTCTGCAGCGGCTCGCCCATGCCCATCATCACCACATTGGAGATGACCCGTTCCGTCGTGCCCAGGTGCTGGCGCAGGAAATGCTCGGCGAACCACAGCTGGGCGACGATCTCGCCGGTGGTGAGGTTGCGGGCGAAGCCCTGGTGGCCGGTGGAGCAGAAGCGGCAGCCGACGGCGCAGCCGGCCTGGGAGGACACGCACAGCGTGCCGCGGTCGTCCTCGGGGATGAACACCGCCTCGACGGCGTTGCCCTGGCCGACGTCAAACAGCCATTTGATGGTGCCGTCGGCGGACTCGTGCTGGGTGATGACCGGCAGGCCCTCGATGCGGGCGGCGGTCTGGAGCTTGGCCCGCAGGGACTTGGCCAGATCACTCATCTGGTCGAAGTCGCGGGCGCCCCTTTGATGGATCCAGCGATAGAGCTGGGTGGCACGGAAGCGCTTCTCACCCAGCGTTTCGCAGAAGGCGGCCAGACCTTCGAGGTCGAAGTCGAGGAGGTTGGCCGTCATCTAGCGAGAGGGAAAGGGGTGAAAAAACCGTCGCGAGCGACCCGAGGTTGAGGCGAGCATCGCAGCCGTACAAGGGTACGGCGAGAAGCGCAGGTTCAAGATCGGGTTGCGCAGTAGGTTTGTTCACTCCTTTCAGCGGGAGTAGACGTTCATGCCCGGAAAGAAGAAGGCAACTTCCACGGCGGCGGTTTCGGGGGCGTCGGAGCCGTGCACGGCATTGGCGTCGATGCTGTCGGCGAAGTCGGCGCGGATGGTGCCCTTGTCGGCCTTCTTGGGGTCGGTGGCGCCCATCAGCTCACGGTTCTTGGCGATGGCGTTCTCGCCTTCCAGGGCCTGGATCATCACCGGGCCGGAGATCATGAAGTCGACCAGGTCCTTGAAGAAGGGACGGGCCTTGTGCACGGCGTAGAACTGCTCGGCTTCGCCGCGGGACAGGTGGACCATCTTGGCGGCGATGACCTTCAGGCCGGCGCCTTCGAAGCGGGAGTAGATCTGGCCGATGACGTTCTTGGCGACGGCGTCGGGCTTGATGATGGAGAGGGTGCGTTCGATGGCCATGGTTTTTCCTGATTCTGAGGTCGTGATCGGGTTTCGTGAACCCCGGCGGACGGGCGCGGCGCGCCCCCAACCGAAAGTTCAGCAAAGCCCGCGATTGTAACCCGGGCGTCAGAGCGATGTGGCGGGCGCCCGCCGTCCTTCAATGGCTTTCAGCGGCCGCCACGGCGTCCGCCCCGGCGGTTGCCACCTCCGCCGCCGCCCATGCCGCCAGCGCCTTCCTTGCGCTGACGGGTGAAGCTGTCCGCGCCGATGTAGCCAAAAGCAGTCTTCATCGGATCGGGCTGGCCACCCTGCCCGCCTTGGCCACCGGGGCCGCCCTGACCACCCTTGCCGCCGCCGGCCTTGCGGCGCTGGGGGCCGCCGGCATTACGGCCGGTGGGCGGGGGGCCGCCGTTGGGGCGTGGCCCGCGGCCGGCCG
>CAZCTU010000168.1:2723-4203 GCA_964501495.1 uncultured Ramlibacter sp. | reverse complement strand
GTCCACGTCCTCGATGCGCACCAGCCAGCGCCCGCCCTGGGCGCGCGCGTCCAGCCAGCTGGCCAGGGCGGCCACCAGCGAGCCCGCATGCAGCGGGCCGGTGGGGGAGGGCGCGAAGCGGCCGGTGTACGAACGGTTCATCGGAATGCGCGGGAGGCCGGACTCCCCTGGCCGCTGGCGATGTCAGGCCGGCGAAGCAGGGCGTTTCACGGCCGCGGCAGGTGCAGCGGCTTCCCGGACTAGCGCAGGCTGGCCAGGGCCAGCTCCAGGCCAGACACGAAGCCGTCCTCGACGCGGTGGCCCAGGCACCAGTCGCCCGCCAGACCCAGCCCCAGGGACTTGTCCCAGAGGTGGCTCTTGCCCAGGGGCGTCACCGTCTTGGCGTAGAGCCAGCGGTGGGCCTGGGTGGCGCCGGGCGCGGCGCGGATGCCGGTGATCTCGGCAAAGCCCTTGAGGAGCTTGTCGGTCACGCGTTGCGGGTCGTCCTGCAGGTGTTCCTGCGACCACTCGGCGCTGGCCTGCACCGTCCATCGCTCCACCGGGCCGCGACCGGGCTTGGACGATTCACGCGCCAGCCAGGCGATGCGGTGGTGGCTGCTGCGGGCGGCATGCCAGCTCGGGCCCAGGGGCGTGCTGCCGGCCTGGGGGAAGGCGAGCATCAGCGTCCAGCAGGGCGCGACGCGCACCGCGGCCAACTGCTTCTGCAGGGTGGGGGCCAGGGCGCTCACGCGCAGCAAATCGATCGCCTGGGCCGCCGGGATGGCGAGCATCACCCGGTCGAAGCCCGCCTGCACACGGGGCTGGCTGGCGGCGTCCGGGGCGCTGCCGTCCATCGACTCCACCTGCAGCTGCCAGCGTGCCGGGTCGAGCGCGTCGCGTTCGATGCGCGCGACCCGGGCCTGCAGGTGCACCCGGCCGGCCTGCACCAGGGGCGCGGCCCAGGCCTGGCCCAGGGCGTTCATGCCCGGCGTCGGCACCCAGTGGGTCTCGTCCGCGCGCGGCGCGGCTTCAATTACCCGGCCCAGCGGGTCCAGCACCCGCACCGCCGGGGTGTTCCAGCGCTGCGCGAGGCCCGGCTGCAGGGCCAGCACCCGGGCGAAGCGCTCGTCGCGCACGGTGAAGTACTGGGCGCCGTGGTCATGGGTGCCGAACGGCGTCTGCCGGCAGGACATGCGGCCGCCGAAGCCGCGGCTCTTTTCGAAGACGGTGACCTCGCAGCCGGCCTGGGCCAGGGTGCGCGCGCAGGCGAGGCCGGCGATGCCGGCGCCGATGACGGCGATGCGGGCCGGGGTGGCGGGGGAGGGCGTGTTTTTGCGTGCCATGTTCGCTCCGTGTTCGGGTCATTGTGGCATCTGGCTGGGCCGGGCCAGGTCAGTGACTGCCCGGGGAGGGGCATGGCGGCCCGGCCGAAGCGCGCCCCGCGCATGAAAGGCGGGCATCCCGGCGAAGTGACGAGGAGGCGAAGGAGGCGAAGGAGGCG
>CAZCTU010000168.1:0-2623 GCA_964501495.1 uncultured Ramlibacter sp. | reverse complement strand
AGGAGGCGAAGGAGGCGAAGGAGGCGCGTCCGCTCAGGCGGGCCGGGGCCCCGCATGCCCCTGCAGCAGGGCCTTGCGGGTGGCGGGGCGCTCCAGGCGGTCGAGCCACCACTGCAGCGCCCGGCCCGTGCCGCCCGTCCCGCCTGCATCGCGCCAGGCATAGGCCGGCCGCACCAGGCGCTGGGGCCGGGCCACCTCGCGCGCCACGAGACGGCCCGCGGCCAGGTGGGGCCGGGCCATGGGTTCGGGCAGGAAGCCGGCGCCGAGCCCGCGCAGCTGGGCCTCCAGCTTGGCCTGCATGGTGGGCACGGTGAACACGTCCTGACCGGCGAGCAGGCCGACGGTGATGCCGCCGCCCCGGCTCACCGAGTCGGCCACCGCTACCGCCCGGTGCCGCAGCAGCACCTCGTCGGTCAGGGGCTCCTTGCCCTTGGCCAGCGGATGGTGGGGCGCGACCGCGAACACGAAGCCCAGCTCGCCCAGTGGGCGGTGGTGGATGCCGGGGTGCGTGCCCTGTTCCTGGGCCACGCCCAGGGCGAGGTCGGCCTGGCCGCTGGTGAGCGCCTCCAGCGTGCCGGAGAGGGCCTCCTCGCGAATGCGCAGGCGGGTCTGCGGCGCCACCTTGAAGAAGTCCTGCGCCAGGTCCATCAGCGGATGGCGGGCGATGACGGTGTCGACCGCCACGGTGAGCTCCGACTCCCAGCCGGTGGCGACGCGGCGCACCCGGTTGGCGACCGCATCCATCTCGCCCAGGAGGCGCTCGCCCTCCCGCAGCAGCTCGGTGCCCGCGGGGGTGAGGCGGGCCTGGCGGGAGCTGCGGTCGAAGAGGAGGGCGTCGAGCGCCTCCTCGACCTGCCGCACCCGGTAGGTCACCGCGCTGGGCACCAGCCCGAGTTCGCGCGCCGCGGCGGCGAAGCTGCCCAGACGGGAGACCGTCTGCAGCAGGGACAAGGCATCGGGGGTCAGGACGTCGCGGGGGCTGGGCATGGCGGGAGCGCCCCGGGGGAGGGCATTTATTCAATATTTTTGAATGATGCCATCAAACCAGTACGCCCTTTGAACCCGGGTCTGGCCCCAAGATTCAGTCCATGCCGACAGCCCCGAGTGGCTGAGTACCGTGCAAACCGATTGAAGGACACACCATGATCACCCTGCGCAAGTCCGAAGACCGCGGCCACGCCCAGCATGGCTGGCTGGACTCGTACCACAGCTTCTCCTTCGCCGACTACTACGACCCCCAGCACATGGGCTTCGGCCCGCTGCGGGTGATCAACGAGGACCGCATCGCGCCCGGCACCGGTTTTGGCACCCATGGTCACCGTGACATGGAAATCATCAGCTACGTGCTCTCCGGCCGCCTCGCGCACAAGGACAGCATGGGCAACGTCGAGGCCATTCCCCCCGGCGACGTGCAGCGCATGAGCGCCGGCACCGGCGTGATGCACAGCGAGTTCAACCACGCGGTGAACGAGCAGACCCACTTCCTGCAGATCTGGATCGAGCCCAACGCCCGCGGCATCGCGCCGAGCTACGAGCAGAAGACCTTTGCTCCCGAGGAAAAGCGCGGCCGCCTGCGTCTGGTGGCAGCCCCGGGCGGCGAGCAGGGCGCTGTGCATATCAGCGCCGACGCGCGCCTGTACGCCGGCCTGTTCGACGGCGCCGAGTCCGCGACGCTGGCCCTGGCCCCGGGCCGCAAGGCCTATGTGCACCTGGTGCGCGGCGCCCTCGCCGTCAACGGCCAGCCGCTGTCGGGCGGTGATGCGGCCAAGCTCGAGGCCGAGACCGAGGTTCGCCTCGAAGCCGGCCGGGACGCCGAGGTGCTGGTGTTCGACCTGGCGCCGTGATCCCAAAACCGGACCCGAAACCGAAACCGCAACCCTTTCCCTCCCGCTTCATTTCTTCAACGACTTCACCCAACCAGGAGCTTTTCATGAACAACAACAACACCTTCGCCAACGTGCTGACCCTGCTGGGCCGCGTGCTGCTCGCGCTGCTCTTCGTGCCGGCCGGCTTCTCCAAGATCGGTGGTTTCGAGGGCACCGCGGGCTACATCGCTTCCGTCGGCCTGCCGCTGCCGCAGGTGGGCGCGGCCCTCGCGATCATCATCGAGCTGGGCCTGGGCCTGCTGTTGCTGGTCGGCTGGCGCAGCCGCCTGTCGGCCCTCGTGATCGCCGTCTTCACCGTCGTGGCCGGCGTCATCTTCCACAACTTCTGGGCCGCGCCCGCCGACCAGCTGATGATGCAGCAGATCAACTTCTTCAAGAACCTGGCCATCGCCGGCGGCCTGCTGTTCATCACCGCTTTCGGCCCGGGCGCCTGGAGCCTGGACGCCCGTGCCGCGGCTGCCAAGGAATAAGCGCCAGCCCCCCTCGCGCAACGTCAAGCACTGTCACACATCACCCGACACATCACTCAAGAGGAAACTGAAATGGCATCCATCGCTATCGTCTACCACTCCGGCTACGGCCACACCCAGCGCCAGGCCCAGGCCGTGGCCGAAGGCGCCGGCGCCGGCGCGCATCTCGTCGCCATCGACGCCGAGGGCAACCTGGCCGAAGGCGCCTGGGAGCAGCTGCTGGCCGCCGACGCCATCGTCTTCGGCTCGCCCACCTACATGGGCGGC
>CAZCTU010000167.1:0-4220 GCA_964501495.1 uncultured Ramlibacter sp. | reverse complement strand
CGCTGCCGTGGAAGAAGGCATCGTGGCCGGTGGTGGCGTGGCCCTGCTGCGCGCCAAGCAAGCCGCTGGCGAGATCAAGGGCGACAACCCCGACCAGGACGCCGGCATCAAGCTGGTCCTGAAGGCCATCGAAGCGCCCCTGCGCGAAATCGTGGGCAACGCCGGTGGCGAGCCCTCTGTGGTGGTCAACGCCGTCCTGAACGGCAAGGGCAACTACGGCTTCAACGCCGCCAACGACACCTACGGCGACATGATCGAGATGGGCATCCTGGATCCCACCAAGGTCACCCGCACCGCGCTGCAAAACGCCGCCTCCGTGTCCTCCCTGATGCTCACCACCGAGTGCATGGTGGCCGAGGCTCCCAAGGCCGACGCGCCTGCCGCCGGCGGCATGCCCGGTGGCATGGGCGACATGGGTGGCATGGGGATGTAAAGGCTCAAAGAGAAAACGCTGCGCGTTTTCTCTTTGGATTTACTGCCAGCCAGACGACAAAGGCCGGGGGAACCCGGCCTTTGTCATTACGGGACGTGGCTGCGCGTTGCTGCGTCACGTCCGCAGGGGCACTTGGGTGCCCCTTGTGCAAAGGCCCGCTTCGGCGGGCCTTTGTCGTTCAGAGGGAGTCGCCGGGGAGCGGCTGCTTGGTCTGGGCCGGGGCGCCCCACTTGTTGTCCATTGCGTCGCTGGGCTGGACGTACCAGTACAGCGCGATGAACAGGCCGACCACCGGGATCCAGACGACCAGCTGCCACCAGCCGCTGCGACCGATGTCGTGCAGGCGCCGGGCGGTGACCGCCAGGGTCGGGAGCACCAGGGCCAGGGTGACCAGACCGCTGAAGCCCTCGCCCACGATCGCCTCGGCCAGCGAGACCGCCAGCACGCAGAACAACATGAACCACCAGAACTGGGACCGGCTGGCGCGGCCCCGGAAGACGGCGTACTGGGTCAGGCCGGACTGGATCGCATCGACAAAGCTCATGCGCCGGATTGTCGGGCCAAGCGGGCCACCCAGGCGGCGGTGGCCCCATCGAGCCCCCCGGTTTCGCCGCTGGAAAGCCGCTCGGTGATGTCTTTCGCCAACACCTTGCCCAGCTCCACCCCCCACTGGTCGAAGCTGTTGACGCCCCAGAGCGCGCCCGAACAGAACACCCGGTGCTCCTGCAGCGCGATCAGGGCGCCCAGGCTGGCCGGGTCCAGGCGCTCGAGCAGCAGCAGGGTGCTGGGGCGGTTGCCGGGGAAGTGGCGGTGGCCGCCCGCGTCCTCGCGGCCCTGCATCAGGGCCTGGGCCTGGGCCAGGACGTTGGCCAGCAGGGCCTGCTGGTGGCCGGGCAGGTGGTGGGCGGCCTCGGCCACGGCGACGAACTCCATCGGGACCACGTCGCTGCCCTGGTGGATCATCTGGAAGAAAGCGTGCTGGCCATTGGTGCCCGGCTCGCCCCAGAGCACCGGCGAGGTGGCATGGGGCAGGACGCGGCCCTGGCGGTCGACCCGCTTGCCGTTGCTCTCCATCGCGAGCTGCTGCAGGTAGGCAGGCAGCCGGCGCAGGCCGCTGTGATAAGGCGCGAGTCCGCGGCTCGCGAAGCCGTGGAAGTTGCGGTACCAGACGTCGATGAGGGCCAGGCGCAGCGGCAGGTTGCGCGCCAGGGGCGCGGTGGCGAAGTGCGCGTCCATCGCATGGGCGCCGGCCAGCAGGGCGCGGAAGTTCGCCCCGCCGATGGCGATGGCCAGGGGCAGGCCGATGGCCGACCACAGCGAGTAACGCCCGCCCACCCAGTCCCAGAAGCCGAAGGTGGTGGTGATGCCGAATTCGCGCGCCGCCGCCACATTGGTGGTGAGCGCCGCGAAGTGGCGGGCGGTGTCCTTGCCGCCCCGGGCCAGGAACCAGTCGCGCGCCGAGCGCGCATTCATCATGGTTTCCAGCGTGGTGAACGTTTTCGAAGCGACCAGGAACAGGGTGCGCTGCGGATCCAGGCCCTGCAGCACGCCGTCCAGCTCATGGCCGTCGACGTTGGAGACGAAGTGCAGCCGCAGGCCCGGCTTGGCGAAGCGCGCCAGCGCCAGGGTGGCCATCTGCGGCCCGAGGTCGGAGCCGCCGATGCCGATGTTGACCACGTCGGTGATCGTGTCGTCGGCGCGCACTCGCTCGGCGTAGGCCAGCATGGCCTCCAGCGTGGCGGCAACGTCGGCGCGTTCGGCTGTCAGCGCGTCCAGGCCCGTCGGTGTCCAGCCCGCGGTCGACTCGGCGCCCGGCGCAGGGTACCGAAGCAACCAGTGCATGACCGCCCGACCCTCGGTGCCATTGACCTTGGCGCCCGCGAACATGGCGTTGCGCTGTTCGTCCACACGGCACTGCTCGGCCAGCTGCAGCAGCAGGCGCTCGGTACCCGCATCGATCCGGTTGCGCGAGAGGTCGGCGAAGACATGCGGCGCGTCCTGGCTGAAGGCCTCGAAGCGGCCAGGATCCCCGGCGAAGGCCTGGCGCAGGTCGAAGGCCTGGCCCCCGGCCACGTAGTGCGCCCGCAGGGCGGACCAGGCCGGCACCTCGTCACAGCGCGGGAACGCGGCCAGGTCGGCAGGGACGTTCGGGCTCGCGGCCTTCGCGGGTTCCATCAGGCCGCCTTGATCAGGGCTTCGAGCTTGACCGCGTCGGCGGCGAAGGCGCGGATGCCCTCGGCCAGCTTCTCGGTCGCCATCGCGTCTTCATTCAGGGCGTAGCGGAAGCTGGCCTCGGTGTGGCGCACCTCGGCGATGTCCATGGTCTTCGCGGCCACCGGGTCGAGCGCGCGGGTGACCGGCGTCTCGCTGGCGGCCAATTGCGCGAGCAGGTCGGGGCTGATGGTGAGCAGGTCGCAGCCGGCGAGCGCGACGATCTGGCCCACGTTGCGGAAGCTCGCGCCCATCACCTCGGTGGCGATGCCGTGGCGCTTGTAGTACTCGTAGATCTGGCGCACCGAGCGCACGCCCGGGTCGTTGGCGCCGGCGCTGGCAGCCTCGTCCCAGGCGCTGCCCGCGGACTTCTTGTACCAGTCGTAGATGCGGCCGACGAAGGGCGAAATGAGCTGCACCCGCGCCTGGCCGCAGGCCACCGCCTGGCAGAAGGAGAACAGCAGGGTGAGGTTGGTGCGGATGCCGCGCTGCTCGAGCTCGGCGGCGGCCTGGATGCCCTCCCAGGTGGAGGCGATCTTGATCAGGATGCGCCCGCGCTCCACGCCCTCGGCCTGGTACAGCGTCATGATGCGCTCGGCCCGGGCGACGGTGGCGGCGGTGTCGAAGCTCAGGCGGGCGTCGACCTCGGTGGAGACACGGCCCGGCACGTGCTGCAGGATCTCGACACCGAAGCGCACCAGCAGCCGGTCGACGATGTCGTCCATCGCGCGGTGGCGATGGCGCTCCACCGTCTGCGCCAGCAGGGGCGCGTATTCGGCCTTCTGCACCGCCTTCAGGATGAGGGACGGGTTGGTGGTGGCGTCCCGCGGCTGGAACTGCGCCAGCTGCATGAAGTCGCCGGTGTCCGCCACCACGGTGGTGAACTGCTTGAGGGCGTCGAGTTGGTTCATGAACCAATTATCGGCGCGCACCGCCCCGCGCGGCGGGCTCACCCCGGTTACGAACCGGTTTCAGTCCGGCAGCACGCTCACGCCCACGCCGGACAGCTGCAGGCCCACCTCCATGCCGGGCGCCCAGCTGGCGGCGGGGTCGGCCGAGAGCACGAAGACCGGGCCGAGCTCGGTGTCGAAGGTCAGCTCGTAGCCGCTGCCCAGGTAGGCGCACTTCACCAGGCGCGCGGCCAGGCCCTGGCCGGCCGGGACCAGCTGCCAGGCCTCGGGGCGCACCGCCACCTTCGCCGGTCCGGCCGAGACCGGCTGGCGGGGGGTGAGGGTCAGGGGGCCGAGACGGACCTGGCCGTCGGCACCGGCGGTGGCCGGGAACAGGCGGGCCTCGCCCATGAAGCCGGCCACGAACTCGGACACCGGCTGCTCGTAGAGCGCGCGCGGGCTGCCGACCTGGGCGACGACGCCCTTGTTCATGACGATGATGTTGTCGCTCACCGCCAGGGCCTCGCTCTGGTCGTGTGTGACGTAGGCGACGGTGAGCTGCAGGCGCTGCTGCAGGCTGCGGATTTCCTCGCGCATCTCGCGGCGCAGGCGGGCGTCGAGGTTGGACAGGGGCTCGTCGAACAGCAGCACCGCCGGCTCCAGCACCAGGGCGCGGGCCAGGGCCA
>CAZCTU010000166.1:0-4224 GCA_964501495.1 uncultured Ramlibacter sp. | reverse complement strand
GCCCTGGTGCGCGGCCACCGGATCGAGATCCGGGGCTTTGGCAGCTTCTCCATCAGCCGCCGTCCGCCGCGCCTGGGCCGCAACCCGCGCTCCGGCGAAAGCGTGCAGATTCCCGAGAAGCGTGTTCCCCACTTCAAGCCGGGCAAGGCCCTGCGTGAGGCGGTGGATCAGGGTACCCGCGAGAAGGAACCCGGCGATGGCAAGGCCTAGCCAATCGGTAGAATCCGTGCACCACCGAGGAGCCGGATGAAATACCTCGTGTGGCTGCTCAAGGCAGCCATTTTTTTTACCCTGTTCGCTTTCGCGCTGAACAACCAGCACCTGGCGACAGTCCATTTCTTCTTCGGGCACCAATGGAGCGCTCCACTGGTGCTCGTGGTGCTGGCCGCCTTCGCTGCCGGTCTGGCAGTCGGCGCTCTGGGCATGGTCCCGCGCTGGCTGTCCCAGCGGGCGGCGGCCAGGCGCCACCAGGCAGCGGCCGCCACGCCCCCTTCCACCGATGGCCCTCCGGCCGCAGGACCGCATGGAATTTGATTTCAGCTGGCTGCTCTGGGGCCTGCCCCTGGCCTTCGTCCTGGGCTGGCTCGCATCCCGCCTCGACCTGCGCCAACTGCGCATCGAAAACCGGCAGGCACCCAAGGCCTACTTCCGCGGCCTCAATTTCCTCCTGAACGAGCAGCAGGACCAGGCGATCGACGCCTTCATCGAGGCCGTCCGCAACGACCCCGACACCTCCGAGCTCCACTTCGCCCTGGGTAACCTGTTCCGGCGGCGTGGTGAATACGAGCGCGCCGTCCGCGTCCACGAGCACCTGCTGTCCCGAGGCGACCTGGACAAGGCAGACCGCCATCGCGCCCAACACGCCCTGGCCCTGGACTTCCTCAAGGCGGGCCTGCTTGACCGGGCCGAGGACGCCCTGCACAAGCTGGAAGGCACCGCCTACGAGTCGCAGGCCCTCCTCGCCCTGCTGGCCATCTATGAGCGCACCCGGGATTGGAAAGGCGCCACCGAAACAGCGCGCAAGCTGGGTTCGGGCGGGCATGGCGACTTCAGCGGACGGCTCGCCCACTACCTGTGCGAGCAGGCCGCTGAAGCATCTCCCTCCGAAGCCGAGGCCCTGCTGAAAGAGGCGCAGGCGACCGCTCCCGACATGGCCCGACCGGGGCTCGAACGTGCAGCACTCCTTGAGCGCGCCGGCAAGCCGGAGGCCGCCTTCGACCTCCTCCACGCATTGGTCCGTTCGTCTCCACAGTCCATCGGCTTGGTCGCCCACGCCTTGGCACAGGCCGCCCAGAATTGCGGCCGCCAGGACGTGGCCCGCCGCCTGCTGCAAGAGCGGCTGACCCAATCTCCCAGCCTGGACGTGATGGATGCCTTGGCCCTGCTTGAGCCCTCCGAGGACGGTCGCCGCCAGCACTACCTCCAGCACCTGCGGCGGGAGCCCTCCCTGGTCGCTGCCTCGCGCTGGATGGCGGGCGCGGAAGCCACGGACCCGCAGGTCCAGCCTCTGGTCCAGCGCGCGCTGGACCATGCCGCCAAGCCGCTCACCCGCTACCGCTGCGCGGCTTGCGGCTTCGAAGCCAACCGCCACTTCTGGCAATGTCCGGGCTGCCAGGCCTGGGACAGCTACCCCGCAAGGCGGGTTGAGGAACTATGAGCATTTCCCGTGAACGACTGGCCCAGTCCCGCGTCCTCGTCGTGGGCGACGTGATGCTGGACCGCTACTGGCACGGCTCGGTGGATCGCATTTCGCCCGAAGCGCCCGTGCCCGTGGTCAAAGTGACCCGCGAGGAAGAGCGCCTGGGTGCAGCCGCCAACGTGGCGCTCAATGTCCGCACCCTGGGCGCCGGCGCGACCTTCGTGGGCGTGGTCGGTGACGACGAACCCGGACGGCGCCTCACCGCACTCCTGCAGGCGCGTGGCATCGAAGCCGACCTCAAGCGCGACCCCGGCATGACGACCACGGTGAAGCTTCGGGTCATCGGTCGACAACAGCAGCTGCTGCGGCTCGACTTCGAGAACGAACCAGATCACGACACCCTGGCGGCGCAGAACGAGACGGTCTCCCGACTCGCGCCCGCCCACGACGCCATCCTGTTCTCCGATTACGGCAAGGGCGGCCTGGCTCACATTCCGGTCATGATCGAGGCGGCCCGCAAGGCCGGCAAACCCGTCCTGGTGGACCCCAAGGGCTCGGACTATGCCCGCTACGCCGGCGCGACCGTCATCACCCCGAATCGCTCGGAGATGCAGCAGGTCGTCGGCCACTGGAAAGACAATGCCGAGCTGGCGCACAAGGCCCAGGCCCTGCGACAGCAGCTGAAACTGGGCGCAGTGCTGGTCACCTTGAGCGAAGCCGGCATGACCTTGTTCGACGAAGCGGGCTCACTGCATGTGGACGCCCAGGCCCGCGAGGTGTTCGACGTCACCGGCGCTGGCGATACCGTCATTGCCACCCTGGCCGCCCTCGTGGGCGCCGGACTATCACTGCGGGACGCGATGCCATTGGCTAACAAGGCCGGCGGCATCGTCGTTGGAAAATTCGGCACGGCCACCGTGTCGTACGAGGAGCTGTTCAAATGACTCGCGTCGTCGTCACCGGCGCTGCCGGCTTCATCGGCAGCAACATCGTCAAGGGTCTCAACGAGCGGGGCATCGACGACATCATTGCGGTCGATGACCTGACCCAGGGCGACAAGTTCCGCAACCTGGCCGATCTCCGGATCGTCGACTATGTGGATGCCGACTACTTTTACGATGCCTTTGCCGAGGGCCTCTTTGGCGAGGTCGACGCGGTATTCCATGAGGGCGCCTGCAGCGACACGATGGAGACCGATGGCAAGTACATGATGGACAACAACTACACGACCTCGTGTGGCCTGTTCCATGCCTGCCACCAACGCGGCACACGTCTGCTCTACGCATCCTCGGCCGCCACCTACGGCGGCTCGGACATCTTCCGCGAGTCGCCAGAATTCGAAAAGCCGCTGAACGTCTATGGCTGGAGCAAGCTGCTGTTCGATCAGCGCATGCGCCGTGAACTGGGCGCCAGCTTCGAGCGGGCCAAACACCAGGTGGCGGGCTTCCGCTACTTCAACGTCTACGGGCAGCGGGAGCAGCACAAGGGCCGCATGGCCAGCGTCGCCTTCCACCAGTTCAACCAGTTCCGAAGTGAAGGGCGGGTCAAGCTGTTTGGCGAGTACGGGGGCTATGGCCCGGGCCAGCAGGTGCGTGACTTCGTACATGTCGACGACGTTGTGGCAGTCAACCTCTGGTTCTTTGACAACCCCGACAAGCGCGGCGTCTTCAACCTCGGCTCCGGACGTGCACAGCCCTTCAACGATGTCGCAACGGCCGTGGTCAACTCCCTGCGGAGCGGAACTGCCTTGTCGACCGAACAGGCGGTGGAGCAGGGCCTGATCGAGTACGTGGCCTTCCCGGATGCCTTGCGAGGCAAGTACCAGTGCCGCACGGAAGCAGACCTGTCTGCGCTTCGCGCCGCGGGCTGCACACATGCCTTCAAGGACGTGCAGACAGGCGTGTCGGACTATATGAAGTGGCTGAGCGCCCAGGGCTGAGCCTTGTTTCATTGAATCGCACGGGCAACCTGCCAGCATTCACAGGTCGCCGCGTCCAGGTCGCTCTGCAGGTGTCAACGACACCTTCCCCCTCTCGTTGAACGGACACCCGGTCATTCCGATCGGGCCTTCATCCCATGTTCAAGGAGGGTTTCATGCTCAAGAAGATTTTGGCCGCGCTGGCCACACTCGCCGCGGTTTCTGCGATGGCCGCAGTGGAAGTCAACAAGGCCACCGAAGCGGATCTGGACAGCCTCAAGGGAGTCGGTCCAGCCACCTCCAAGCAAATCCTGGCTGAACGCAAGAAGAGCGAGTTCAAGGACTGGGAGGACTTGATGCGCCGGGTCAAAGGTATCGGAGAGGCCAAGGCGGGCAAGCTCTCTGCCGAAGGCCTCACGGTCAACGGCCACTTGTTCAAAGACATGAGTCCGGCGGCGGCAGTACCCGGCAAAGCGGCGAAGGCCGCGGGGACAGACAAGCCGCACAAGGCGAGCAAGCACAAGGAAGGTGCGGCCTCTCCCGCCTCGCCCGCCAAGCCCTGATCAATGCCTAAAAACCTATCCAAATAGGTTCTAAATTATTTTCCTCACGCCAAAAGCAAAACCCCCTGCAGTTTTCACTGGAGGGGGTTTTGGGCTGGGATAAG
>CAZCTU010000165.1:0-4238 GCA_964501495.1 uncultured Ramlibacter sp. | reverse complement strand
GCCGAGTACTGGCACATGGGCGGGATGCCGATGCGATTGGGCAGGCGCACCTCGCGCAGCTGCAGGCTCTGGAACAAATGGCTCATGTCTAGGCTCCTCGTTCTGGCAATTCCGGCGCCACCCAGCGTCTCAGGTGGCAGTTGGAGCCAACGATAGCCCAGGCGGTCGCCTCCGCCCCGGCCGGCGCATCGCCGAGGTGACAGTGGCCTCGGGACCCCGGCGGGGAATCAGGACGCGCCACAATCGGCCGGATGACGCCCCGAACCCTCCCGCGCCGCGCGGCCGATCCCCGATGAGCGCCGCACCGAGCTGTCCCCCCCTGCGTCCTCTGGACGACGCCCTGGCCGACCTGCTGGCCCAGGCCCGGCCCCTCGGCCGCATCGAGACGGTGCCCCTGGTCGAGTCCGACGGCCGTGTCCTGGCCGCCGACCTGGCCTCGCCCCTGCAGGTGCCGCCCCACGACAACAGCGCGATGGACGGCTATGCCCTGCGCGCCGCCGACGCCGCGGCGGCCGGCGCGGTGCTGCCGGTGAGCCAGCGCATTCCGGCCGGCACCATGCCCCAGCCCCTGGCAGCCAGGACGGCGGCGCGCATCTTCACCGGCGCCCCGCTGCCCGCGGGCGCGGACGCGGTGGTGATGCAGGAGGACTCCGAGCCCGCCGGGGAGGGTGCGGTCAGGTTCAAGACCCTGCCTGCCAGGGGGCAGAACGTGCGCCGAAGCGGTGAGGACATCGCGAAGGGCGCCATCGTGCTGCGCGCCGGCGAGCGCCTGGGCCCGGCCGCCCTGGGCCTGGCGGCCAGCATGGGCTTCGACCGCCTGCCGGTGGCCGCCCGGCCCCGGGTGGCGCTCCTGTCCACCGGCGACGAACTGGTCATGCCCGGCACCGTGCCGCCCGACCAGCTGCCCGCCGGCGCCATCTACAACAGCAACCGCTTCTTCCTGCGCCGCCTGCTCGAACGCGCGGGCTGCGTGGTCACCGACCTCGGCAACGTGCCCGACACCCGCGCCGCCACCGAGCAGGCCCTGCGGGAGGCCGCGGCCGGCCATGACCTCGTGCTGGCCAGCGGCGGCGTCTCGGTGGGGGAGGAGGACCACCTGCGTCCGGCGGTGCAGGCCCTGGGCCGGCTGGACCTGTGGCAGGTCGCGGTCAAGCCGGGCAAGCCCTTCGCCTACGGGCGTATCGGCGAGACCCATGTGATCGGGCTGCCGGGCAACCCGGTCTCGAGCTTCGCGACCTTCCTGGTGCTGGCCCGGCCCTTCCTGCTGCGGTTGCAGGGGGCGACCGAGCTGGCCGCGCCCGTGACCCGGCTGCGCGCCGACTTCGACTGGCCCCGGCCCGACAAGCGCCGCGAGTTCCTGCGGGTGCGCCGTAACGCGGACGGTGGGCTCGACCTGTTCCCCAACCAGGGCTCGGGCGTGCTCACCTCCCTGGCCTGGGCCGATGGCCTGGTGGACAACCCGCCGGGGCAGGCCATCGCCCGGGGTGACGGGGTGCGCTTCATCGCGCTGTCGGACCTGCTGTGACCGAGGTCCGGGTTCTCTACTTCGCCTCGGTGCGCGAGGCCCTGGGGCAGGGGGAGACGGTGACCTCTGCGGCGTCGAGCCTCGGTGCCCTGCGCGACGAGCTCATCGCCCGCGGCGGCCCCTACGCCCAGGCCCTGGGCCGGGAGCGGCCCCTGCGCATGGCGCTGGACCAGGTGATGTGCGACGAGAGCACCGCCCTGCGCCCGGGCGCCGAGGTGGCCATCTTCCCGCCGGTGACGGGGGGCTGAGCGACATGACCCAGAACGCCGGCACAGGCCGCACCGACATCCGCATCCAGCGGGAGGACTTCGACCTTTCCGCCGAAGTCGCCGCCCTGCGCGCGGGCGACCCTGGTGTGGGCGCGGTCTGCGCCTTCGTCGGCACGGTCCGCGACCGCCATGAGGGCGCAGCGGTGTCGGCGCTGGAGCTCGAGCACTACCCGGGCATGACCGAAAAGGCCATCGATGCCATGGTGACGGAGGCCCGGCATCGCTTCGGCGTCCGCGCGGTCACGGTGATCCATCGCATCGGCCCGCTCGCGTTGCAAGACCAGATCGTGCTGGTGGCTGTGGGTGCAGCCCACCGGGGCGAGGCCTTCCAGGCCTGCGAGTTCCTGATGGACTACCTCAAGACCCGGGCGCCGTTCTGGAAGAAGGAGACCCTGGCAGGCGGCGAGGCCCGCTGGGTCGACGCCCGCGAGTCGGACGAGGCCGCGCTGCGGCGCTGGGGGCCAGGCTCGCCCTGAGGCGGCCCCGGCTGCCCCAGGCGGTCGCCTGGCTGGATCGTCGGGCTGATCGGCCCGTCTTATTGCGGCTGGAAGCCGCTGGCCTTGATGATGCGTGCCCAGGTCTGGCCGTACTTGCGCACCGTGCCGGCGAACTGCGCCTGGTTCTGGTAGCCCACCGACAGGCCCAGGCCGACCAGTTTTTCGTGCACGTCGGGCATGGCGATCGCTTTCTGCAGGGCCTGGCCGAAACGCTCGACCACCGGCGCGGGGGTGCCGGCCGGGGCGAAGATGCCGTAGTAGGGCAGGTCCTCGAGGTTGGCGAAGCCCAGCTCGGTGAAGGTGGGCACGTCGGGCAGCAGGGGCTGGCGCTTGTCGCCGATGGCGGCCACGATGCGCAGCTTGCCGGCCTTGTGCTGCTCCATGAAGTCGGCGGTGGAGGCGATGCCGGCGCGGATCTGGTTGCCCATCATGTCGCCGATCATGGGCGCGCTGCCCCGGTAGGGCGCGGCCTGCAGGTCCAGGCCGTACTTGGCGCCGATCAGGCCGACCAGGAACTCGGGGATGGAGCCCGGCGCGGGCACGCCGATGGTGTCCTTGCCGCCGCGGCTCTTCACCCAGGCCACGTACTCCGGCAGGGTCTTGGCGGGGGTGCCGCCCGAGAGCGCCAGCACGTTGGCGAAGGTGCCGAAGCCGGCCACCGGCGCGAAGTCCTTCTCGGGGTCGAAGCCGGGGTTCTTGATGGTGAGCGGAATGACCGAGACGCTGTGGTCGTGGCTCAGGAACAGGGTCGTGCCATCGGGCGCCGCGGCCTTGAGGGCCTGGGCGGCGATCTGGCCGCCGGCGCCGGCCTTGTTCTCCACCACCACCGGCACGCCCAGCAGGTCCTTGAGCTTGTCGGCCAGGGCGCGGGCGATGGCGTCGGTGCCGCCCCCGGGCGGGAAGCCCACCAGCAGGCGGACGCTGCCACCCGACTGGGCGAAGGCGGAAGTGCCCACGCCGGTGGCGGCGAGGGCGGAGGCGGCCAGCAGGCGGCGGCGCAGGATGGAAGGCTGGGCGGAGGGGGTGGCGGGACGGTTCATGGTCAGATTGGGACTCCAGGGGACGTGAGGTCACGCCCGATCCGGGCGGGCCGTGCAGGGCGGCAGGGCGGCAGGGCAAGAATACCGGAACCCGGCACGGGGGGCGGACCGGGGCAGGCCCGGCGGTGGCCCGTGCCCGCCACCTTGAGGCACCTCAAGGCCCAGCGCCTGCCAGGGCTTGAAAACCCTGATCCGGGCCTAAGCTGGGAGGAAATTCGGAGATTCCTCCGGGAGCGACTTCATGCGACTCGACAAACTCACCACCAAGTTCCAGGAAGCCCTGTCCGAGGCCCAGACCCTGGCCCTCGCCAACGACCACGCCTACATCGAGCCGGAGCACCTGCTGGTGGCCATGCTGCGCCAGGAGGAGGGACCCCGGGCCCTGCTGCAGCGCGCCGGGGTCAACGTGCCCGGCCTGCTCGCCGGCGCCGAGGGCGCCATGCACAAGCGGCCCCAGGTGCAGGGCCAGGAGCAGGTCCAGGTCGGCCGCGAGCTGGTGAGCCTGCTGCAGGCCGCCGAGAAGGAGGGGCTCAAGCGCGGCGACCAGTTCATCGCGAGCGAGCTGTTCCTGCTGGCCCTCACCGACGCTAAGACCGACCTGGCCCGCATCGCCCGTGAGAACGGGCTCTCGCGCAAGGCCTTCGAGTCCGCCATCGACGCAGTGCGTGGCGGCCAGAAGGTCGACAGTGCCGAGGCCGAGGGCAACCGCGAGGCCCTCAAGAAATACTGCCTGGACCTCACCGAGCGGGCCCGCCAGGGCAAGCTCGACCCGGTCATCGGCCGTGACGACGAGATCCGCCGCGCCATTCAGGTGCTGCAGCGCCGCACCAAGAACAACCCGGTGCTGATCGGCGAGCCGGGCGTGGGCAAGACCGCCATCGTCGAGGGGCTGGCGTCGCGCATCGTC
>CAZCTU010000164.1:0-4251 GCA_964501495.1 uncultured Ramlibacter sp. | reverse complement strand
ACTTCATCTGGACCGGCGGCGACTGCCACATCTACAAGAACCACTTCGAGCAGGTGCAGCTGCAGCTCTCGCGCCAGCCCTTCGCCTACCCCACGCTCCACATCAAGCGCCGCCCCGATTCCATCTTCGGCTACCAGTACGAGGACTTCGAGGTGCAGGGCTACGAGTGCCACCCGGCGATCAAGGCGCCGGTGGCAGTGTGAGCGGGGCTCCATCCCCCGAATGAAGCTCGGCATCATCTACGCGCGCGCCCGCAACGGCGTCATCGGCGTCCAGGGCCAGCTGCCCTGGCACCTGCCCGAGGACCTGGCGCACTTCAAGGCCAAGACGCAGGGCTGCCCCGTCATCATGGGCCGCAAGACCTGGGACTCCCTGCCCCCGCGCTTTAGGCCGCTGCCCGGACGACGAAACATCGTCGTCACCCGCCAAACCGATTGGCAAGCAGAAGGCGCCGAGCGCGCCAACTCGCTCGATGCCGCCCTCGCGCTCTGCGCCGGTGTGCCGATGGCCTGGGTCATCGGCGGCGCCGAGCTCTACGCCCTCGCCGCGCCGCGGGCCCAGGTCGCCGAGGTCACCCTGATCGACGCCGACTACGAAGGCGACGCCTTCGCCCCCGCGCTCGGCCCACGCTGGCAGGAGGTGGCCCGCAGCCGCCACCAGGCCGCCAGCGGCCTGGGCTATGAATTCATCACCTATCACCAACAAGCAGTCTGAGGAGCCCCCTGATGTCCGGAGCCGGTTTTCACGTCCATGGTCCGCATGACCACGAACTCGAGCACGCCACGCAGGCCGCGGCCGGCGGCCACGGCCATGGCGCCGATGGCCTGACCAGCCAGATCGCGCTCTTCACCGCCATCATCGCCACCGTCGGCGCCCTGTTCTCCTACATGGGCGGCGCCACCCAGGCCAATGCGGGCCTCTACAAGAACAACGCCGCGATCAAGAAGACCGAGGCCTCCAACCAGTGGAATTACTTCCAGGCCAAGAGCACCAAGCAGTCCCTGGCCGAGGTCTCCCGCGACCTGGCGCCCGCCGACAGGCGCGAGACCTACCAGGCCAAGGTCGACCGCTACGAGAAGGAAAAGAACGAGATCAAGACCGAGGCCGAGAAGATCGAGGCCGAGGCCAAGGACTGGGACAAGAAGAGCGACGAGCAGATGCACCTGCACCATCGCTGGGCCCAGGCCACCACCGTGCTGCAGGTCTCGATCGCGCTGGCCGCCATCGTGCTGCTCACGCGCAAGCGCCCACTGGAGTGGGCCATGTTCGCCACCGGCATCGTCGGCGTGGGCCTGGGCGTGATGGCCTGGCTCCACCTCTGAGCGGGCCTGCGCGCCCCCGCCCCTTTCGACACCTGAGCCCCGCATGAAGATCGCCACCTGGAACGTCAACTCCCTCACCGCCCGCCACCAGCATGTGCTGGACTGGCTGGCGGGCCAGCCGGAGGGCGCGCCGGTCGACGTCCTGTGCCTGCAGGAGCTCAAGATGACGGACGACAAGTTCCCGCTCGAGGCCCTAGCCGCGGCGGGCTACCCGCATTGCGCGGTCTTCGGACAGAAGACGTACAACGGCGTGGCCATCGTTTCCCGCCACCCGCTCGGCGACGTGGCGCGCAACATCGAGGGCTTCGCCGACGAGCAGTCGCGGGTCATCGCGGCCACCGTCACCGCCCCGGGCGCCGAGCCGGTCCGCGTCATCAACGGCTACTTCGTCAACGGCCAGGAGCCGGGCAGCGACAAGTTCGCCTACAAGATGGCCTGGCTGGACGGCCTGCGCGCCTACGTCGCCGCCGAGATGGCGCGGCACCCGCGCCTGGTGCTCCTGGGCGATTTCAACATCGCCCCCGAGGACCGCGACTCTTTCGACCCGGTGGGCCTGCGCGAGACCATTCACCACACCACCGAGGAGCGCCAGCATTTCCAGGCGCTGCTCGCCCTGGGGCTCACCGATGCCTACCGGATGTTCGAGCAGCCCGAGAAGAGCTTCAGCTGGTGGGACTACCGCATGCTGGGCTTCCAGAAGAACCGCGGCCTGCGCATCGACCACATCCTGGTGAGCGAGGCGCTGCGCGCGCAGGTGCAGGCCTGCACCGTGGACCGCGCGCCGCGCAAATGGGAAAAGCCCAGCGACCACGCGCCGGTGGTCGTCACGCTGCGGGGCTGAAGCGACCGCTCAGAAGTGCTGGGCTTCCGCCTCCGGCCACAGGCTTGGGAAGTAGAAGCGCAAGGCGTGCTGGGGAACGCCGAAACGCAACTTGCCGTGCGGCGAATCAGTCAGCAACAGACCACGCGCCAGCAGGGCTGACACCTGCGCGGTCGCCAGCCGATCCCCCATGCCCAGCATGGCCTTGAAGTCGGCGCGATCGAGCTCTGACTGCGTGGAAAACAGATAGTGCAGGGGGCGCAGGGATTCGGCGCGAACGCCCTGGCGCACCACCTGGGCCTCGTACGCGAGGCAGGCGGCGATACGATCCTTCATCCCGTCGAGGGCCAGCAAGGAAGCCATGAACTGCACCTGATCGAGGCAAACGCCGATCAAGTAATGGATCCATGCCAGCAGCCCCGCCTCGGTGAGGTTGCCCCGGCCATCCAGGTCACCTGCCCGGGGCTCGTCCGCGGCCGCCAGGTGGGCGTAGTAGTCCTCCTGTGTTCTCGCGAAGCCACGCAGAGGCGACCAGAGGCCATTGGTCAAGCCCAGGTGCCCGAGGACCAGGTGGCTGTGAAGGCGGGCGACGCGCCCGTTGCCGTCGAGGAAGGGGTGGATCCACGCCAGGCGCTGGTGCGCCGCCGCCATCGCCACGACCTGCATCTCGCCCCGCCGGACCTGGCCGTAGACCTCCGACCAGCGCGCGAGGAAGGCCGGCAGGGCGGCCGCCGCAGGCGCCGCATGCCGCCCGACGCTCACCCCCCGGGTGCGGATCTGCCCCGGGACCAATGAAGGGGCGCCGGCGACACCGGCCTGGACGCGCTCCGCCTCCGGCAAGCGCGCAAACAGGTCCTGGTGGATGTCGCACACCGTCTGAGGTGCCCACACCTGCCGCGCGCTCCATTGCGAGCCCAGCGCTTCCAGCTGGGACTCGGTGGCCATATGGGCCACCGCCAGTCGCTGCCGCCGCGCCTTGTCGGCGTCCTGCGCGTAGTCGTTGCGCAGGGCCTGCTCGATCTCCAGGGGGAGCGTGTGCTGGCCCTCGATCTTGTTGGTGTAGTAGGAGTTCATCGCCCGCAGCAACTGCCGCAGGCCGGGCAGCGCGGCGGGCCGGAGCCTTCCGGCAAGCCGGTCCGCCTGCCTAATGAGGTCGTTGGCCTGCTCCAGCGCAGGCCCCAGCCGCGCCTCCGAGGGCAGGAGGGGCTCCATCTGCGACGGATGGTCGTACAGCTGGAATTTCTGCGAATTTGCCATTCCTCGCAAGTATATGACTCACAAGGATTTTTTCAAATTTCCGCAGATATCTATGCGACTTTGATTGCGGCAATGGTCAGAGGCGCTCGCCCCGCCCGGCTGCAGATCAGTCGAGCTTGAGCTCCTGGATCTTGCGGGTGATCGTGTTGCGCCCGATGCCCAGTTTCTGGGCGGCCTCGATGCGGCGGCCCCGGGTGGTGGACAGGGCGGTGAGGATCAGGCGCGACTCGAAGCGGCGGGTCAGCACGTCCCACACGTCGGTGCGGCCGGCCGCCAGCAGGGCCTGCGCCTCGCGCTCGAGGTCCTGCTCCCAGCCTCCGCCAGGCAACAGGGAGGCAGCCGGCGGGGTGCCAGCCCTGGCCAGCGCTTCGGCGGCCGGCGGCTCCGCCGCCATGCCCAGGGGCGCGGACAGGGGAGCGGACGGGAGGGCCGGTGCCGGCGCATGAGCCGGCTCGGCCTGCGCCTCCACCGCAACTTCCGGGAGCATGCCCATGCCCACGCCCACCTCGGGCGGCAGGTCCTTGGGTTCGATCAACTGCGCCGGCGCCATCACGGTGAGCCAGTGGCAGATGTTCTCCAGCTGGCGCACGTTGCCCGGAAAGCCGAAGGCCGACAGGCGGGCCAGCGCCGCATCCGAGATGCGCTTGGGCTCCACGCCCAGCTGCCGGGCCGACTGCTGCAGGAAGTGGCGCGCCAGCATCGGCACGTCCTCGCGCCGCTCGCGCAGCGCCGGCAGGCGCAGGCGGATCACGTTGAGGCGGTGGAACAGGTCCTCGCGGAACGCGCCTTCCTTGACCCGCTGCTCCAGGTCCTGGTGGGTGGCGGCGATCACGCGCACATTGGCCTTGACGG
>CAZCTU010000163.1:0-4284 GCA_964501495.1 uncultured Ramlibacter sp. | reverse complement strand
CGCCGGGACCGCGCGGGCCGGCGCCGGCGGCGGAGGCAGCCCCAGGTCCAGACGCAACGCCGGAAGCGGCAGCGGCCGGACCGCCTGCACCCCCCTGGCCGCCCGGACCACCACGGGCCGGCGCCTCGATCACCCGCAGCGGCGTGCCGTCACGCTGCAGCCGCTGCTGGCCGGCGGTGACGACCACGTCGCCGGGCTGCAGGCCTTCGAGGATCTCGACCTTGCCCGGAATGCGCAGGCCGACCTTGACCTCGGTGCGCTGGGACACCTTGGTGTCGCCCTCGCCGGGCACCACCTTGAACACGATCTGCCGGCCGCCCTGCGGCACCAGGGCCTCCTCAGGCACCACCATTGCCTTCTCGCGCTCGCCGAAGACGGCGGTGACGCGGGCGAACATGCCCGGGCGCAGCTGCATGCTGCGGTTGTCGATGCAGGCGCGCACGCCCACCGAGCGGCCGTTGGCGTCGACCAGCGGGTCGACCGCCTGCACCAGCGCCGGGAACTTGCGCCCTGGCAGCGCGTCGATGGCCACCATCGCGGTCTGGCCGCGCCGCACCTTGGCCTGGAAGCGCTCGGGCAGGCGGTAGTCGACCAGGATGGCGTCGAGGTCCTCGAGGTTGACGATGTCGGCGCCGTCCTTGAGGTAGTCGCCGACGTTCACGCTGCGCAGGCCCACCGTGCCGTCGAAGGGCGCGAGGATGCGCAGGCGGTCGGCGGTGGCGCGGGCCAGGGCCAGCTTGGCCTCGGCCACCTGCAGCGCCGCGCCGCTCTCGTCGACCGAGCGCTGGCTGATGAAGTTCTGCGCCACCAGCTCCTGGTTGCGCTTGTGGTTGGCGCGGGCGATGGAGAGCTCGGCCTCGGCCTGGGCCACTTGGGCCTGGGGCAGCTGGTCGTCGAACTGCACCAGCAGCTGGCCCTTCTGCACCCGCTCGCCGTCGCGGAAGTTGATCTTGCCCACACGGCCACTCACCTCGGGCCGGACCATCACGTTCTGGCGCGAGCGCAGCGAGCCCACCGCCTGGGTGTCGTCCACGATGCGCATGGTGTCCACCTTGGCCACTTCCACGCCGGCCGCACGCGGGCCGGAAGCGGCGCCTGCCGCGCCGGAGGCCGCCGGGGCAGCGCCCGAAGCCGTGACGGCGCCAGGGGCTCCGGCAACGCCAGCCTGGGCCTGCGCCTCGGGCGCGCCGGTGGCGGGACGGTTCTGGTACCACCAGCCGGCGCCGGAAGCGGCGGCGATGCCGACGACGGCGACCACGGTATAGAGGGGTTTGTGTGCCATGCTCAAATGCTCAGGAGACTGCTTTTTGGTTACTTGTTCTGCGGTCGACGGCGCGCAGGCGCAATTCGACTAACTGACCAATGTAGCAGTGGCATGTGAACGAGGCATGAGGGGGACTACGGTCCCCCTCCCCCTGGTAATCCCTCGGTCCCGGTGGGGACCGGAAAAGACCTGCAGCGGGTAGGTCGGAAGGCGCCCGCCCCGGCTTCAACGGCCCAGGGCCTGGTCCACGCCCTTGTTGGCCAGGGCGTCGGCGCGCTCGTTGCCGGGGTCGCCGTTGTGCCCGCGCACCCAGCGCCAGTCGATGCGGTGACCGCTTTCCTGCACCAGCTTGTCCAGCTGCTGCCAGAGCTCCACGTTCTTCACCGGCTGCTTGGCGGCGGTGCGCCAGCCCTTGGCCTTCCAGCCGGGGATCCACTCGGTGATGCCCTTGAGGACGTACTGGCTGTCGAGGAACAGCGTCACGTCGCAGGGCTTCTTCAGGGCGGTGAGGGCCTGGATCACGGCCATCAGCTCCATGCGGTTGTTGGTGGTCGACGGCTCGCCGCCAAACAGCTCCTTTTCGGTGCTGCCGTGTTTGAGCAGCACACCCCAGCCGCCTGGGCCGGGGTTGCCCTTGCAGGCGCCGTCGGTATAGATCTCGATGGGATTCACAAAACGTCCAGGGTGATGGGATCGGCCTCGCCGAGCGGTGCGACTTCACGTCTTTCGGCGCCGGCCTTGCGTGCCAGCGGCACGGTGGCGCCCGCGATTGTCGCCTGTCGCTTCCAGTTCGCCCCCACCAGGCGCGCGCCGCGCACCCGCTTGACCGCGACGATGCAATGCGCCGCGCCGAAGAAGGGCCAGCCCCGCTCGCCCACGTCGTCCATCCAGGCAAGGCGCTCGAGCCAGGCCTCGCCCGAGAGCGCGGGCCGCCAGCAACCGAAACGGTGGCTCTCGACCTCGAAATCCAGCAGGCGCAGCCAGTCGCGCAGCCGTCGCCAGGCGAGGAATTCGCCCGCCTCGGGCAGGTAGAGGCGCCCCAGGCCCATGCGCCGAAGCAAATGGGCGCGGCGCTGGCGCAGGCCCCAGAGGCTGGCCGGGTTGAAGGCGGTGATGATCACGCGGCCCTCGGGCACCAGCACCCGCTCCACCTCGCGCAGCGTGGCGTGCGGGTCGGGGCTCATCTCGAGGGCATGCGGCAGGACGACCAGGTCCAGGCTGGCGGCGTCGAAGGGCAAGGCGTCGTAGGCGCTGCGCAGGTGCACCGGCCGGCCCGCCGCATCCTCGCCCGGAGGCAGGGCGAGCCAATGGTGCGACATGCGGTTGGCGCGCAGGGCGTCGATGACCGGCAGCCCGAGTTGCAAGGCGTGGTAACCGAACAGGTCGGCCACGGCCTGGTCCAGCGTCTCCTGCTCCCAGCGGGCCAGGTAGCGGCCGGGAGGCGTCTCGAACCAGGGTTGCATTCCTATAATTCGCTCGCTCATGAAACTGATCCCCCTGCCGGCCTTCGAGGACAACTATGTCTGGCTGCTGCAAGCAGGCGGCGAGGCGCTGGTGGTCGACCCCGGCGACGCCGCGCCGGTGCAGGCCGCGCTGCGGCAGACGGGCGCCAGGTTGGTGGCGATTCTAGTCACGCACCACCACGGCGATCACACCGGCGGCGTGGCCGCCCTGCGCGAAGCCACCGGCGCCGTGGTGCATGGCCCGGCCACCGAAACCATCCCTGCGCCCTTCATCCCCCACCAAGGCGGTGACCGCTTCGAGGCCCTGGGCCTTTCCTTCGAGGTCATCGACGTGCCCGGCCACACCGCGGGCCACATCGCCTTCCATTGCGCGGAGCCCGCGCCGGGCGAGGCGCCGCTCCTTTTTTGCGGCGACACCCTGTTTTCGGGCGGCTGCGGCCGCCTGTTCGAGGGCACGCCGGCGCAGATGCTCGCCTCGCTCGAGCGCCTGTCCGCGCTGCAGGACGGCACCCGCGTCTGCTGCGCGCATGAATACACCCTCTCCAACCTGCGCTTCGCGCGCGCGGTGGAGCCGGGCAATGCCGAACTGGCCGACTACCAGGCCCGCTGCGAGGCGCTGCGCGCCGAGGGCCGGCCCACCCTGCCCTCCTCCATCGCGGCGGAGCGGGCGGTGAACCCCTTCCTGCGAAGCCGGGTGCCGGCCGTGGTCCAATCGGTCATGGGCGCCCGAGGCGCCGACACGCAAGACGCGGTGGGCGTCTTCGCCGCGCTGCGGCAGTGGAAAAACGACTTTCGATGACACCCTCGCGTCTTCACATCCCGGTGGTCCTGGCCCTGCTCATGGCAGGGTGCGCCACGGTGCCCCCGGGCGGCAACACCGACAGCCTGTCGGCGGGCGGTGTGGCCGCCACGGCCTCCGGCCCGGCGACGGCCGCAGACCCCGCCACGACCAACGCCCCGGCCCGGGCCGCGAACACCGGTCATGCCGGCAACGAATCCGGTGGCTTCATCGCCGACCTCGCCCGCGGCCTGCGTGCCGGCAGCAGCACCGGCCTGCGCCCGATCACCGCGGTCGACACCACTTCCAGCGCCGTCGTCGCCCTGGAGGTGCCGCCCGACCTGTGGGACCGGATCCGCCGCGGCCTGTCCATGCGCGACCTCGAAGGCGACCTGGTCCGCCAGCATGAACAGTGGTACCTCAACCGGCCGGACTACATCCGGCGCATGACCGAGCGCTCGAGCAAGTACCTGTTCCATATCGTCGAGGAACTGGAGCGGCGCAACATGCCGGCCGAGCTGGCCCTGCTGCCCTTCATCGAGAGCGCCTTCAATCCGCAGGCGGTGTCCAGCGCCAAGGCCGCCGGCATGTGGCAGTTCATGCCCGCCACCGGCGCCGACTTCGAGCTGCGCCAGAACCTCTTCCGCGACGACCGCCGCGACGTGCTGGCCTCCACCCGGGCCGCGCTGGACTACCTGCAGAAGCTCCACGACATGTTCGGCGACTGGCACCTCGCCCTGGCGGCGTACAACTGGGGCCAGGGCAATGTGCAGCGCGCC
>CAZCTU010000162.1:0-4302 GCA_964501495.1 uncultured Ramlibacter sp. | reverse complement strand
CGTTCTTCCCAAGGTTCTCGTGTGAATACCCTTCTGCGCAAGCTGGCCCTGGTTGTGGCGGCCACTCTCCTGACCGGTGCCGGGGCAGGCCCCGCCCTGGCCCAGGCCCCAGGGCAGCCCCAGCCCCTCAAGTCCCCGATCTTCGTCCTCAATTCGCTGGACGCGACCGTCTCGGTGGTCGATCCGGCCACCTGGAAGGAGACCAAGCGCATCCCGACCGGGAAAGAGCCGCACCACCTGTACCTGACCCCCGACGAGAAGTCGGTGATCGTGGCCAATGCGCTGTCCGATTCGCTCACCTTCATCGATCCGCGTACGGCCGAAGTACAGCGCACGGTCCGCGGCATCCTGGATCCCTACCACCTGCGCTTCTCGCCCGACATGAAGTGGCTGGTGACCGCGGCTAACCGCCTCAACCATGTCGACATCTACCGCTGGGACGGCAAGGACCTGCAGCTGGCCAAGCGCATCGCCACGGCCAAGACCCCGAGCCACCTGTGGATCGACAGCAAATCCACCACGGTCTATTCGACCATGCAGGACAGCGACGAACTCGTCGCCATCGACCTGGTGACACAGACCCTCAAGTGGCGCGCCAAGACCGGCCCGATGCCCGCCGACGTGTTCGGCCTGCCCGACGACAAGACCCTGCTGGTGGGGCTGACCGGCAGCGACTCGGTGGAGGTGTGGGACGTGAGCGGCAAGGAGCCCAAGGTGACCGGCCGCATCAAGACCGGGGAGGGTGCGCACGCCTTCCGCGCCGCGGGTGACGGCAGGCACGTGTTCGTGAGCAACCGCGTGGCGGACACCCTGAGCAAGGTCGACCTGGCCAAGCTGGCGGTGGTCGCGACCTTCAAGGCCCCGGGCGGGCCGGACTGCATGGACGTCTCGGCCGACGGCAAGCTCATTCTCCTGTCCTCACGCTGGATCAAGAAGATGACGGTGATCGACGCCGAGACCGGCCAGATCGTCCGGCAGGTGCCGGTGGGCAAGTCGCCCCACGGCGTCTGGACGCTGGACCACGCCAAGCGGTTCTGAGCCGGCGATGAAAGCGGCCTGGGCGGGGTGGTTGGCTGCGGTGTGCATGTGGGCGCAGGCTGCCGAGCCCTGCACCCGCCCTGTCTATCTCACTTTCGACACCGGCCACATGGCCGTGGCCCCTCTGATCGCCGACGTTCTGGCGCGCCAGCAGGTGAAGGTGACCTTCTTCGCCGCCAACGAGCCCACGAAGGAAGGCGATGGGAGCCTGGGCGAGCACTGGGCACCCTGGTGGAAGGCGAGGGCGGCCGAGGGCCACGCCTTTGCGTCCCACACCTTTGACCATGTGTACTGGCGGGCCGACTTGCCTGGCAATGCCTTTTCCGTTCGCGCCTCCGCCGGTCCGCAAAAGAACGTCACCCGCACCATGACCGCGCCGGCGTACTGCGCCGAGATCGAGCGCGCCGCCGCGCGGCTCGACCAGGTAACCGGACAAAAGGCGCTGCCCCTGTTCCGCGCACCGGGCGGCAAGACGTCTCCCAAGCTCATTGCGGCCGCCCGTGCCTGCGGGTTCGCCCATGTGGGTTGGGCGCCGGCCGGTTTTCTGGGTGACGAATTGCCCAGTGAAGCCTTTCCGAACGACCGCCTATTGGCCAAGGCGCTGCGGGAGGTCAAGGCCGGCGATATCCTCGTGGCCCATCTGGGGATCTGGTCGCGCCAGGACCCCTGGGCGCCTGCGGTGCTGGAGCCGCTGATCACCGGCCTCAAGGCCAAGGGGCTGTGCTTCGCCACCTTGCGGGAGCATCCGGCGTACCGGGACTGGATCGCGAGCCACCCACGCAAGTAGGTCATTGACGCATTTAGGTCATCAAAAAGTGCTGGACTGGATCGACACCTGGTTTTCCGCCGGACAGGAGGCCCTGTTCGCGGCGGTGGTCCGTCCCTTCATGTTCGCCGCCGGCCTGGGCAACCTGCTCGAGGACGGCTACGTCGCCACCGGCTGGTTGCTGGTGGGCCTTTTGCAGATTCTGGTCATGCTGGCGGTCATCTGGCCGCTGCAGCGCTGGCGGCCGGTGGAGGCGGTGACGGACCGTGGTGCCATCCGCACCGACGTGGTCTACACCCTGATCCATCGCCTGGGAATTTTCCGGGTGGCGCTGTTCTTCTCGGTCGAACCGCTGTTCGACGCAGGCTTCGGCTGGCTGCATGCCCAGGGCATCGGGACGCTCCACCTGGACCAGCTCTGGCCCGGTGTGACCGACACCCCCTGGGCCAGTTTCGCGCTGTACTTCCTGGCCTTCGACTTCGCCCTGTACTGGATCCACCGCGGCCAGCACTCCATCCACGCCTGGTGGGCCTTGCACGCGCTGCACCACTCGCAGCGGCAGATGACGATGTGGAGCGACAACCGCAACCACCTGCTGGACGACCTGCTGGGCGACGCCCTGCTGGTGCTGCTGGCCCAGGTGATCGGGGTGGCGCCGGGGCAGTTCGTGGCCATCGTGGCGATCAGCCAGCTCAGTGAGAACCTGCAGCATGCCAACCTGCGCCTCTCGTTCGGGCGCTGGGGCGAGCGGCTGTGGGTCAGCCCGCGCTTTCACCGGCGGCACCATGCGGTGGGCATCGGCCATGAGAGCCCGTTCGCCGGCGATGCGCCGGGTCTCGCGCGCCGCGAGGTGCTGGGAGGCTGCAACTTCGGCGTGCTGCTGCCCTGGTGGGACATGATGTTCGGTACCGCCAATTTCGAGGAGCGCTACGACCCGACGGGCGTGCGTGACCAGGTGGAGCAGGGCAGGGACTACGGCCGGGGCTTCTGGACGCAGCAATGGCTGGGGCTCAAGCGCCTGGCGGGCAAGGCCTGAGGCCTCCGCACCGATACGAAGAAGGAAGAGGCATGAGCCACGCCACAGCAAGCAGCGGCCACGCCGGCAACGAATTCGGCCTTGTCATCGTCGGCGACGAGATCCTCTCGGGCAAGCGCGCCGACAAGCACCGCGCCTTCGCCGGCGACTTGCCGGTGTTCTCCTGCGGCGGTATCGGGGCCACGCCCGACGACCACACCCGCCAGTGCGCCGCGGCCGCCCTGGGCCGCCCGCTCGCGCTTCACCCGGAAGGCGCCGACCTGATTCGCGAGCGCATCCAGGACCAGGCGCGGGAGCAGGGCGTGCCCTACGAGCCCGAGCGCGCCGACAACCTGCACCGCCTGAACATGGCCATGTTCCCCGAGGGCGCCCGCATCATCCCCAACCCGTACAACAAGATCGCCGGCTTCAGCGTGGGCCATGTCCACTTCGTGCCGGGCTTCCCGGTCATGGCCTGGCCGATGATCGAGTGGGTGCTCGACACGCAATACGCCGACCGCTTCCGTCGCGACGCCTACCAGGAGAAGTCGGTCATCGTCTTCGGCGGCATCGAGGCCACGCTCACCCCGCTCATGGAGGCGGTGGAGCGGGACCACCCGCAGGTGAAGGTGTTCAGCCTGCCCAGTGTCGACAACCCCCAGTGGGGCCGGCACATCGACCTGGGCGTCAAGGGCGAGCCGGCGGCAGTGGAGCCGGCCTACCAACAGCTGCTGGCAGGGCTGCGTGCCCTGAAAGTGCAGCTGGGCCCCGAGTTGGTGCGGGGCTGATTTGCACCAAAATGAAGCAATCCTAATGCACGGAAAAAGTGCATCGAAGGCCTCCGAGGTCGGGCGGCACGGCCTGATCGGCCGCCTGAGGCCCGGACTGGGCCCCTTCGCCTTCCTCCCGCGGCAGAGAACCCTTGCAGATCGGCGACAATGGCCGACTTTGCTGCCCCCGACGGGCTGACTGCGGGCCCGGTCCCGCCGCCCGGCGAATGGCACAAAAACTGCATTCCGCAACGCATTGTTCAACCAACCATCCTTACCTGGAGACCCCTGATGGCAGCCAAGACCGTCGCCGACGTGATGAAGATGGTGAAGGAAAACGAAGTCAAGTTCGTCGACTTCCGCTTCACCGACACCCGTGGCAAGCAGCAGCACACCACCGTGCCCGTTTCTCACTTCGACGAAGACAAGTTCTCCGCCGGCCACGCCTTCGACGGTTCGTCCATCGCCGGCTGGAAGGGCATCGAAGCCTCCGACATGCTGCTGGTGCCGGACCCCAAGTCCGCCGTCATCGACCCCTTCTTCGAAGAGCCGACCCTGGTCCTGACCTGCGACGTCATCGACCCGACCGACGGCAAGTCCTACGACCGTGACCCGCGCTCCATCGCCAAGCGCGCCGAGGCCTACCTGAAGGCCTCCGGCCTGGGCGACACCGCCTACTTCGGACCCGAGCCCGAGTTCTTCCTGTTCGACGG
>CAZCTU010000161.1:0-4335 GCA_964501495.1 uncultured Ramlibacter sp. | reverse complement strand
GCCCATGACCACCGCGATCTGCGCGATGCCCTGCGCGCTCATGTTGGCCTGGTTGTAGAAGATGCGGCCGAAGTGGTCGCGGTCGGGGAAGACCTCGTCCTGGTTCGGCAGGTTGGCGCCGCCGGAGTCGACCAGGTAGATGCAGGGCAGGCCGTTCTGCTGCGCCACCTCCTGCGCCCGCAGGTGCTTCTTGACCGTCATCGGGTAGTAGGTGCCACCCTTCACCGTGGCGTCGTTGCAGACGATCATGCAGTCGACACCGCTCACCCGGCCGATGCCGGCGATCACGCCGGCGCAGGGCGCGTCGCCGTTGTACATGCCATGGGCGGCCAGGGGCGACAGCTCCAGGAAGGGGGTGCCCGGGTCCAGCAGCAGCTGCACCCGCTCGCGGGGCAGCAGCTTGCCGCGGGCCACATGCTTGGCGCGGGCGGCCTCGCCGCCGCCGGCCGCGGCCTGGGCCAGCCTGGCCTGCAGGTCGCCCACCAGGGCGCGCATCGCCTGGGCGTTGGCCTGGAACTCGGCGGCGCGGGGGTTGAGTTGGGACGCGATGACGGACATGCAGCTCTCCTCGAAGCCCCCCGAGCTTAGTCAGACTGGCCAGGAATGTTCCGCCACCGAGGTTGCAAATCCTGCCATTGCCGCGCAAACTCCGGGAATGCCCTCCCCTTCCCTGGAGCGTCCCCCGGAGCGTTCCACCTCCGGCCGCACCCCGCCCACCGCCGCCACGCCCATGGCGTACGCCCGGGTGATGGTGGCAGCCCTGCGGGCCCGGGGGCTGGACCCGGCCCCGGCGCTGCGCCAGGCACAGATCACGCCAAGCCAGCTGAAAAAAACCGGCGGGCGGATCACCGCGCTGCAGATGGAGTGGCTGTCCGGCGCCGCCATGCAGGCCCTGGACGACGAGGCCCTGGGCGCCTTCGGCCGCCGCCTGCCCTGGGGCAGCTACGGCATGCTGGCGCGGGCCTCGCTCACCTCCCCCGACCTGGGGGTGGCGGTGCAGCGCTGGTGCCGGCACCACGGCCTGCTGACCGACGACCTGCGGCTGCGCCTGTCGGTGGCGGGCGACACAGCCTCGATCGCCATCGAGGAGCGGCCCGGCCACCTGGCCTTGCCGGCCGACGCGCGCGAGTTCAGCCTGGTCTACCGGCTTCGCAACATCCACGGCCTGGCCTGCTGGTACGTGGACTCGCGCATTCCGCTGCAGGAGGCGCGCTTCCCCGTCGCCGCCCCGGCGCATGCCGCGGCCTATGGCCACATGTTCCCCGGCCCGCGCCGCTTCGACGCGGCCCAGGCCGAAATCCGCTTCGACGCCCGCTACCTGCGCCTGCCCCTGGTGCGCGACGAGGCCGCCCTGCGCCAGATGCTGCAGCGGGCCCTGCCGCTCACCGTGCTGCAGTACCGCCGTGACCGCCTGCTGGTGCAGCAGGTGCGCCAGGCGCTCCTGGCCGACCCGGAGGCGGGGCAGAACGCCGAGCGCCTGGCCGCTCGCCTGCACCTCTCGGCGCGCACCCTGCACCGGCAGCTGCGGGACGAGGGCGCGAGCCTGCAGCAGCTCAAGGACGAGGTGCGCAGCGCCCGCGCCCGCGAGCTGCTGGCCCGCAGCCGCCGCCCCGTCAAGCAGGTGGCGGCGGCGGTGGGCTTTCGCAACGAGAAGAGCTTCATCCGCGCCTTCCGCGGCTGGACCGGGCAGTCGCCGGCCGACTACCGCAGCGGGCCAGGGCCGGGGTGAGGCCAGGCGCGGCGCACCGTTCCCCGGCAGCCGAGGCGGGCCACGGCCGCGCTTGAGCCACAATCGACCCCGTGATCCAAGTGCAAGACCTGATCGGCACCGCCGCTGCCACCCTGACCACCGTTTCCTTCGTGCCCCAGGCCGTCAAGACCTTCCGCACGCGCGACGTGAGCGGCATTTCCCTGGGCATGTACAGCCTGTTCGCCACCGGCGTGGCCCTGTGGCTGGTCTACGGCCTGATGCTGGGCGAAGCGCCCATCTACGTCGCCAATGCCATCACCCTGGCGCTCGCGCTCGCGGTGCTGGTGATGAAGCTCCGCTATCGCTGACCCGCTGGCGCCGGGCCCGGCGCCTTCAGCGGAAGGCCGACCACAGGCCCCAGGCCAGCAGCCCCAGCACCGCCATCCACACGGCCAGCACCCCGGCCGCCCCCAGCCACATCCGCGGCTTGACGCGTTTTTGCGCCAGCCAGGCCTGGGCCTGGGCGCGGCATTCCTCGCGCACCGGCGCGGGCAGCAGCCGCAGCGCCAGCCAGATCAGCCCCGGCAGCAGGATCGCGTCGTCGAGGTAACCAAGGACGGGGATGAAGTCGGGCACCAGGTCGATCGGGCTCAGCGCATAGGCGACGACCACGAAGGCCAGCAGCTTCACCCACCAGGGCGTGCCCGGGTGGCGCAGGGCGAACCAGAGCACCAGGCCGTCCTGCTTGAGGGCGCGGGCCCAGGTGGTGAGGCGCTGGGTGAGTGAAGGCATGGCGCGTTTCCCCTGAATCCGATTCGCGTGCTTGTGCGCGGTCGTGAACGTCGTGTGCGTCCGTGTGCGTCCGTGTGCGTCCGTGTGCGTCCGTGTGCGTCCGTGGGCGTCCGTGGACGTCCGTGGACGTCCGTGCGCTTGCGATCTCGCCCCAGGCAAGCAGGCCGGGCAGGTCGGCCATGTCCTGGAACAGGACCTGGGCGCCCGCCTCCGTGAGGCGCCGGGGCGTGTCATGGCCGGCCTCGGCGGGGCAGAAGCCGAAGACGGTGGCGCCCGCTGCGATGCCGGCGGTGGCGCCGGTGAAGGTGTCCTCCACCACCGCGCAGCGGCGCGGGTCCACGCCCAGGGCGCGGGCGGCGGCCAGGTAGACGTCGGGGTGCGGCTTGGAACGGGGCTGGTCGTGGCCGCTGAAGATGCGGCCCTCGAACAGATGCATCATCCCGGTCTTCTCCAGTTGCAGCCGCACCTTGCCCAGGTCGGCACCGGAGGCGCAGGCGATGCGGCCGCCGAACTGCGCATGGATGCGGGCCACCGCCTCCGGGGCATGGCGGATTGCCTGCAGGCGAAGGCGCAACTGCTCGTTGCGGCGAGTCCAGAATTCAGCCAGCCAGGCGTCGGTGAGCGGCCGACCGGTCTCGGCCTCGATGCGCGCGCGCTCGTCCTTCACCGCCTTGCCCACGAAGATGGCCATGCACTCGGCCAGCGTCAGGCGCCAGCCGGCCTCCTCCAGCATGTCGCGCAGCACGCCGTTGGTGATGCTCTCGCTGTCGACGAGCACGCCATCGCAGTCAAACAGCACGGCGTCGAATCGGGGCAGGGCGGTCAAATGATGTCTCCGTCGAGGTAATACCAGCGGCCGTCTTCCCTCTGGAAGCGGCTGCGTTCATGCAGTCGGTGCGCCGGGCCCGTGGCCGGCCGGCTGCGGGCGACGAACTCCACTTCGGCGCGGTCCGGCCCCGTCTCGCGGTGGGCGCGGACTTCCAGGCCCAGCCAGCGCAGGCCGGGCTCGAGTTCGAGCGAGGCCGGGCGGGTGCTCGGGTGCCAGGTGGCCAGCAGGGTGCCCACGTCCCCGCGCACGAAGGCGCTGTAGCGGGAGCGCATGAGGCACTCCGCGTCGGGTGCGGGCACCTGTTGCCAGCGGCCGCAGCAGGCCCTGAAGGACAAGGGCCGGCCCCGTGCATCGGGGCGGCCGCAGGGGCAGGGGCTGGAATCGGTCGGGGCGCCGGGCATGGGACGATTGTCCCCGATGGCCGGGCGGCTCATTGCTGGCGGGTGAGGCGGGCCGCGCGCCCGCCCGCACGCAAAGGACAGGCTCGAAGGGCAGGCTCAGAGCGCGCGCTGGATGATGATCTTCTGCACGTCCGAGGTGCCTTCGTAGATCTGGCAGACCCGCACGTCGCGCCAGATGCGCTCGACCGGGAAGTCGCTCACATAGCCGTAGCCGCCCAGGGTCTGGATGGCGGCACTGCAGACCTTTTCCGCCGCTTCCGAGGCGAAGAGCTTGGCCATGGCGGCCTCTTTCAGGCAGGGCCGGCCCGCATCGCGCAGGGCCGCGGCATGCCAGATCAACTGGCGCGCCGCCTCGAGCTGGGTCGCGCAGTCGGCGAGGCGAAAGCCCACCGCCTGGTGGTGGAAGATCGGCGTGCCGAAGCTCTCGCGCTCCTTGGCGTACTGCACCGCCACGTCCAGGGCGCTGCGGGCCATGCCCAGGCTCTGGGCGGCGATACCGATGCGCCCCCCCTCCAGGGAGCTGAGCGCGATCTTGTAGCCCTCGCCCTCCTCCCCGATCAGGTTCTCGGCCGGGATGCGGCAGTTGTCGAAGTTGATCTGCGCCGTGTCGCTGGAGTGCTGGC
>CAZCTU010000160.1:0-4356 GCA_964501495.1 uncultured Ramlibacter sp. | reverse complement strand
CGCGAGATCAAGCAAAGCCTGACCGACCTCGACCGCATGTTCACCCTGATGGACCGCGAGCGCGAGATCGCCGACGCCCCCGGCGCGATGCCGCTGGCCGGCCTGGACCGGGCCAGCGTCACGTTCGAGAACGTCCGCTTCGGCTACGAGCCCGCGCGCGAGATCCTGCACGAGGTGAGCTTCGAGATTCCGGCCGGCAAGACGGTGGCGGTGGTTGGGCCCTCGGGCTCGGGCAAGTCCACCCTGGCGCGCCTGCTCTATCGCTTCTACGACGTGCAGTCGGGTTGCATCCGCATCGCCGGCCAGGACATCCGCGAGGTCACCCAGGCCAGCGTGCGCCAGGCGATCGGCATCGTGCCGCAGGACACGGTGCTGTTCAACGACACCGTGGCCTACAACATCGCCTACGGCCGGCCCGGCGCCAGCCAGGCCGAGGTCGAGGCGGCGGCGCGCGCGGCCCACATCCACGACTTCATCGCCGGCACGCCCCAGGGCTACGAGACCCGGGTGGGCGAGCGCGGGCTCAAGCTCTCGGGCGGTGAGAAGCAGCGGGTGGCGATCGCCCGCACGCTGCTGAAGAACCCGCCCATCCTGATCTTCGACGAAGCCACCTCGGCGCTGGACTCCGCCAACGAGCGCGCGATCCAGTCCGAGCTGCAAAGCGCGGCCCGCAACAAGACGACTCTGGTGATCGCCCACCGCCTCTCCACCGTGGTCGACGCCCACGAGATCCTGGTCATGGACGCCGGCCGCATCGTCGAGCGCGGCAACCACGCCGAGCTCCTCGCCCGCGGCGGCCGCTATGCGGGCATGTGGGCGCTGCAGCAGCAGGAGCGGGACGAAGCGGCGGCCTGATTGCCGGCCAGACTCATGGCCTGACTCATGGCCTGTTCGCTCGCGCGACGTTGGCCCCTGTTCGGCCCGCGGCGGCCCTTCCATAATCGGCGCCATGGAAACCAAATGGCTCGAGGACTTCGTGAGCCTGGCCGAGACCCGCAGCTTCAGCCGGTCAGCCCAGCTCCGGCACGTCACCCAGCCCGCCTTTTCCCGCCGCATCCAGGCGCTGGAGGCCTGGGCCGGCTGTGACCTGGTGGACCGCAGCACCTACCCCACCCGGCTCACCCCGGCGGGCCAGACCCTGTACGAGCAGTCGCTGGAAGTCCTGCAGGCCCTGCAAAGCACCCGGGCCATGTTGCGCGGCCAGTCGGGCGCGGGGCAGGAGCTGGTGGAATTTGCCACGCCGCACACCCTGGCCTTCACCTTCTTCCCCGGCTGGATGTCGGGCCTGCGGGCGGGCTTCGGTCCCCTCAAGAGCCGCCTCACCGCCCTCAACGTGCATGACGCCATGCTGCGCCTCGTCGAAGGCAGCTGCGACCTGCTGATCTCCTACCACCACGAGGCCCTGCCCCTGCCCCTCGAGGCCGGCCGCTACGAGATGGTGAGCCTGGGCCAGGAGACGGTGGCGCCCTACTGCAAGCCCGATGAACAGGGCCGGCCGCTCTTTCCCCTGCCGGGCCGGGCGGGTCAGCCGCTGCCGTACCTGGGCTACGCCTCCGGCGCCTACCTGGCCCGGGTGACCGACCTGCTCCTGCGCCAGGCCCCCGCGCCGGTGCACCTGGACCGGGTCTACGAGACCGACATGGCCGAAGGCCTCAAGGTCATGGCGCTGGAAGGGCACGGGCTGGCCTTCCTGCCGGCGAGCGCGGTGCGCGCGGAACTGGCGGCGGGGCGGCTGGTGCCGGCTGACGAGGGGGGCGGCGTAGGCGAAGCCGGGCCCTTGCGGATGACGCTGGACATCCGCGCCTGGCGGCAAAAGCCCGGCCGGGAAGGGCAGCGCCATGTCCATGCGACGGCCCTGGCCCTGTGGGAGTACCTCGTGAAGCAAGCGCCCCTGGCGCCGTCCTCCAACGGGACCACGCCGGCCTGAATCGGGCCTCTCGCTGTCGCGGTGCAGCATCCGCACGGCCATGCCTGCCTTGCATCGCCCCTTGCCGCCTCGGCATTGGCGTCCCAGCCCAGTCCGTCCTACAGTGCAGCCATCCCTTTGCAGGAGGACGGCCATGACCGCCGCGACGAACGACTCGACCCACCCGACGTTTCGCACCGAGCACGACTTCCTGGGGCCGCGTGATATCCCGGCCGACGCCTACTGGGGCGTCCACACCGCCCGCGCGATCGAGAACTTCCCCATCTCCGGCACCGCGCTCTCGGCCATGCCCGACCTGATCCGGGCCCTGGCCCTGGTCAAGAAGGCCGCGGCCCGGACCAACCTCGCCCTGGGCGTGCTCGACGCCCAGCGCTGCCACGCCATCCAGTACGCCTGCGAGCAACTCGCCGCCGGGCGCCTGCATGACCAGTTCGTGGTCGACGTGATCCAGGGCGGGGCCGGCACCTCGACCAACATGAACGCCAACGAGGTCATCGCCAACCTGGCGCTCGAGAAGCTGGGGTTCGAGAAGGGCCGCTACGACGTGCTCCACCCCAACGACCACGTGAACGCCTCGCAGTCCACCAACGACGTCTACCCCACTGCGGTGCGCCTGTCGCTGTGGTTCGGCATCGACCGGCTGCTGCTGGCCATGGGCCGGCTGCGCGAGTCCTTCGAACTCAAGGCGGTCGAATTCCAGGATGTGCTGAAGATCGGCCGCACCCAGTTGCAGGACGCGGTGCCCATGACCCTGGGCCAGGAGTTTTCCACCTACGCGGTCATGCTGGAGGAGGACGAGGCCCGGGTGCGCGAGGCCCGCGCCCTCATCCAGGAGATCAACCTCGGGGCCACGGCCATCGGCACCGGCATCAACGCGCCTGCGGGCTATGCAGAGCGCGCCTGCCAGGAGCTGGCCGAGATCAGCGGCATTCCGGTGGTCAAGTCCAAGAACCTGATCGAGGCCACCCAGGACACCGGCGCCTTCGTGCAGCTCTCGGGCGTGCTGAAACGGGTGGCCACCAAGCTGTCCAAGACCTGCAACGACCTGCGCCTGCTCTCGAGCGGGCCCCAGGCCGGCTTTGGCGACATCAAGCTGCCGCCGCGGCAGGCGGGCTCGTCCATCATGCCGGGCAAGGTCAACCCGGTGATCCCGGAAGTGGTGAACCAGGTGGCCTTCGAGGTGATCGGCAACGACATGACCGTCACCCTCGCCTCCGAGGCCGGCCAGCTGCAGCTCAACGCCTTCGAGCCCATCATGGGCTGGAGCCTGTTCAAGAGCCTCAAGCACCTGGCCAATGCCTGCGACACCCTGCGCCTGCACTGCGTGGACGGCATCGTCCCCAATCACGAGCTGCTGGCCCGCCGGGTGCGCGAGTCGGTCACCCTGGTCACCGCGCTCAACCCCATCATCGGCTACGAAAAGGCGGCCCTGATCGCCAAGACCGCGATTGCCACCGGCGGCCCGATCGACGAGGTGGCCCAGGGCCTGGGCATCCTGACCAAGGAACAGGTCGATGCCCTGCTGGTGCCCGAGCGCCTCACCCAACCCGTCCGGCTGGTGTCTTGAGCTCAGCAGGCACGGTGCCTGCTAGTGGTTTTCCCGCGGGAAGTCTTCGGACCTGCCCCATCTGGCGTTGAATTGACCGGGTCGCAGGCAGTCCTGCCTCGGCCATGCCTAGAATCGGCCTTCTCACCGTTTTAATTCGCAATTTGCACAGGAGATACCCATGAAGAAGCATCTGTTGGCATTCGCCGTGACCGCCCTGGCTGCCGGTGGCGCCTTCGCCCAGGCCGGCGACACCCTGGCCAAGGTCAAGTCCTCCGGCGTGATCACCATGGGTGTGCGCGATTCCTCCGGCGCCCTGTCCTATACCCTGGGCGACGGCAAGTACGCCGGCTTCCACTACGAGCTGTGCCAGCGCATCATCGGCAACGTCGAGAAGGCTGTCGGCCGCAAGGTGGACGTGAAGTTCCAGCCGGTCACCTCGCAGAACCGCATTCCCCTGGTGCAGAACGGCACCGTCGACATCGAGTGCGGCTCCACCACCAACAACGCCACCCGCCAGAAGGACGTGGCCTTCGCCGTTACCACCTACGTGGAAGAAGTGCGCATCGCGGTCAAGGCCAACTCCGGCATCACCAGCATCGCCCAGCTGAAGGACCGCAACGTCGCCACCACCACCGGCACCACCTCGGTGCAGCTGCTGCGCAAGCATGAGCGCGCCACCGGCATCGACTTCAAGGAAGTCTTCGGCAAGGACCACGCCGACAGCTTCCTGCTGCTCGAGTCCGGCCGCGCCGACGCCTTCGTGATGGACGGCCAGATCCTGGCCGGCAACATCGCCGCCTCCAAGAACCCCGCCGATTTCAAGATCGTCGGCGAAGTGCTGAGCGTCGAGCCCATCGCCATCATGATCCGCAAGGACGAC